>DGQS01000230.1 GCA_002389785.1 Bacteroidetes bacterium UBA4408 | reverse complement strand
TTCCTTTCCATGGAATACCTTCACCTCTATCCAATTCAAGTATCCATCCGGCAACATTGTCGAGAAAATAACGATCGTGCGTAATAGCAATAACGGTTCCTGCATAATTTTGTAAAAACTGCTCAAGCCAATCAATACTTTCTGCATCCAAGTGATTCGTTGGTTCATCGAGCAATAAAATATCCGGCTTCTTTAAAAGCAAACGACATAATGCAACACGCCTTCGTTCACCGCCACTACATACATTAATTGGTGTATCGCCTTCCGGACAACGTAAGGCATCCATGGCTCGTTCAAGTTTAGTATCCAATTCCCAAGCATCGTGCTGCTCAATTAAATCACTCACCACTGCTTGTCGAGCGAGCAATTTTTCCATTGCCTCATCGCTCATGGGTTCGGCAAACTTGTTATTTATTTCTTCGTATTCTTTTAGTATGTCAACAACTTCCTGAGCGCCTTCGCGAACAATTTCCATCACCGTTTTAGTTTCGTCTAAAACCGGCTCTTGTTCTAAATAACCAACCGTATAACCCGGCGAAAACACAACATCCCCTTGGAACGATTTTTCGACCCCTGCTATAATTTTTAATAATGTTGACTTACCCGAGCCGTTCAATCCGATGATGCCAATTTTTGCACCATAAAAAAATGAGAGATAAATATCTTTCAACACCTGCTTCTGCGGCGGAAAAATTTTACTCACTTTAACCATAGAAAAAATTACCTTCTTATCGTCGCTCATAGTATATGATTTATTGCTTGAATTAGTTAGAATATTTTGTTTTTTATAAACAGCATAAGGTGCACCGCAGGCTCTATACTAAACTTAAAACAGATTGCAAAAATAATGGAATTGTTTAGATTATAACAGTTTCACCACTGCATTTATTTATCCATGAAATATCAAAGTCTAACTTTTGTTTTTCATGGATAAATAATTATTTTTGTTGTATGATACATCGATTAGAATTAACTGAATTAACAACCCTTTTACGAAGTAATCCTGTAGTTGCTCTCATGGGTGCTCGGCAAATAGGCAAGACTACATTGGCTAAACTTTATGCTAAAAAAAGTCGAAAAGAAGTACTCTATTTAGATTTAGAATTAGAAAGTCATTACAATCGCTTGCTTCAAGATGCTGAAAGTTATCTTTTAAAAAACAAGCATAAGTTGGTTATTATTGATGAAGTGCAACGTATGCCGCGACTTTTTGCATTGCTCAGAGCATTGGTGGATTTGGAACGTAAGCCAGCGCGCTTTTTGTTACTTGGTTCTTCGTCTCCTCATTTAATTCAAGGAGTTTCAGAATCATTGGCCGGTCGAATAGCTTACTTAGACTTAGGCGGTATAAATTTGATTGAAGCAATAAAGGGCAAGGTAAAGCAAGACACGCTCTGGTTAAAAGGCGGTTTTCCGATTCCATTGGGCATGGCACAAAACATCGATTTCACAAAATGGTATACCAATTTAATTAAGTCCTACTCGGAGCGTGATTTAAGCGAATTATTTGGTGTTGAGTTTTCGGCTGTAACCATTCGAAATTTCTGGAACATGCTTGCCCATTCAAACGGCGCTATTTGGAACAAGGAAAATTACAGCCGTTCACTGGGAGTAAGTGCACCAACAGTTGGCAGATACCTCGAATACATGGAAGGAGCATTTTTGGTTACTCGTTTGCAACCCTGGTTTGCCAACACAAAAAAAAGGCTCGTGAAAGCTCCAAAAATTTATATTCGTGATAGTGGAATTTTACATGCATTAGCACGGATTAATCAGTTGGATGATTTATATGGTCATCCGGTAGTTGGAGCTTCTTGGGAAGGATTTGTAATTGAGCAAATCCGACAACTAAAGCCTGCTCATATAGATTGTTACTTCTACCGTAGTCATCAAGGAACTGAGGCTGACGTGGTATTGGTAAGAGGAATGAAACCAATTGCCTGTATCGAAATAAAACTTTCGACTTCACCCTTGCTTGGGAAAGGATTTTTACATTCGATTATTGATTTAAAAACCAAAAAAAATTTTATTGTCATACCCCAAGGAGATGCCTACCCAGCAACCAATGAAATAACCATTTGCAACCTAAATGAATTTTTGGAAAAGCATTTACCTAAAATGTAGATACCATGAAAATCAAAAGTTACACTTTTGATTTTCATGGTAGTGCTTACTTGTTACAATGCTACTTTTTTGATGCTTTATCGATGTAAGCAGTGACCAAATCTCCTAAAACATTCATTGGTACCGGTCCTGAAGTTAATATAACATCGTGAAACTCACGAATGTCGAACTTAGTTCCAAGCTTCTCTTGAGCTAACTTACGAAGTTCCATAATTTTCATCATCCCAATTTTATAGCCGGTTGCTTGCGAAGGCCATACAATGTATCGCTCAATTTCTTTACGAATGTCACCTTCCGGATTCGGTGTATTGTCGTGAAAATACTGCAACGCTTTCTTGCGAGTCCACTTTTTACTGTGAATACCTGTATCAACCACTAAACGCGCAGCTCTGAAAACCTCCATGCTCAAGCGTCCGAAATCTGAGTATGGGTCGCTATAAAAACCTAATTCTTTTGGTACTAATTCAGAGTATAATGCCCAGCCTTCAACGTAAGCAACATTGCCTCCGCCTAAACGACGAAACTTCGGAACATTCTTTAACTCCTGCGAAATGGCAATCTGCATGTGATGTCCGGGAATACCTTCATGATACGCCAATGCTTCCATTTGCGTTGTAACCTGATCATTCATGTTGTATAAATTGATGTAGTAAGTTCCAGGTCTGGAGCCATCAATTGCCGGTTCTTCATAAAATGCACCTGCTGCCGATTTTTCGCGAAAAGCTTCCACCGGTTTTACAACTATGTCTGCCATGGGTTTGGTAATAAATAAAGCATCCAATTGTGCTTTCATGTCTTCAATTATCTTTACAGCCTTAACGCGATAACCTTCTTTGCCTTTCGCATCGTTTGTAAAATAAAATTGTTTGTCGTTGCGTGTAAAGTCAAAAAACTCTAACAAATTATCATTTTTAAAATTTACCTTTTTCATAATCGCATGCATCTCTGCATGTATGCGTGCTACCTCTTTTAATCCAATTTCATGAATTTCATCGGCCGTTAAATTAGTAGTGGTTGTAGCTTTTAAGGCAGCTGCATAATACGCATCACCTTCCGGAAATTTCCACGCTCCATCATCGTCGGTTGCCTTCTTTTCGAGTTCAGTAAAATAGGCTATAAATTTTTCATAGGCGGGGCGCATACTTTTATTCATGGCTTC
>DGQS01000238.1 GCA_002389785.1 Bacteroidetes bacterium UBA4408 | reverse complement strand
TGATTTTATAACCGAAGGAAAATTGAAATGGCAACACATGGGCGATATTTACGATAAAGCAATTATCGCAGGCCAGGAGTTTACTTTTGTTTCGGGTAAAGAAAATCAACTTGAAAATTTGCTCCAATATTTTCCTGAAGAAGAACTTGCTTTGAGATCTTATTTTGCTGCTGTGAGGAAGGTTTCAGAAGGTGGTGGAATGTTTTTTGGTGAAAAAGCCATGCCTCCATTTTTAAGCAAATGGGTAGGACGTTTACTTCGAAAAAAATTTAACTTTTATTCTGATAAAACTACTTACGATTTTCTAAAGGAATTAACGAACAACGAAAAACTAATTTCTGTTTTGTGCGCCCAATGCGGCGATTATGGGTTACCTCCGAAGAAAAGCAGTTTTGCCATTCATGCCATGATTGTGGATCATTACCTCAATGGAGGAAATTACCCGGTTGGCGGCGCATCCGAAATTTACCATAAAATTATTGAGGTGATTCGAAAAAATGGTGGTGAAGTAGTAATACGTGCCGAGGTAAAAGAAATTGTGCTTCAAAACAACAAAGCTATTGGTGTAACCATGGCAGGAGGTGAACAAATATTTGCTAAAAAAATTATCAGCAATGCCGGAGCTCGAAATACCTTTACTCAGTTAATTCCCGGACAACTTAAAAGTACTGAATCTTTAAAGTCGGATTTACAAAGAGTTAAACCTTCAGTTGCCCATTTATGTTTGTATGTGGGTATGAATAAATCGGATGCTGAATTAAATTTACCCAAGTTTAATTATTGGGTGTACAAAAGTTTTGATTTTGATGGGGATTATGAGCAACACTTAAACGAGAAATCCGAAGATCCTCCGTTATTTTATATTTCCTTCCCATCAGCAAAGGACGAGGAATGGCAGCACAATAATCCCGGTATTTCAACCATCCAAATAATGATAGCCTGTTCATACGATCGCATCAAAAAATGGGAACAAACCAAATGGATGAAGCGAGGCAATGAGTATAATTTATTTAAAGAAGAACTTACTAAAAAGATGCTCAAAAAATTGTACGAAATTGTACCTCAGGTAAATGGTCATGTAGTGATGAGCGAATTGTCAACTCCCTTATCAACAAAGCATTTTAGTAATTATGAACAGGGCGAAATTTATGGTTTAGAACATACTCCTGCACGTTTCCGTCTAAATTGGTTGAGACCACAATCACCCGTTAAAAATTTGTATTTAACCGGTCAAGATACACTTACCGTTGGAGTTGGGGGAGCATTGTTTTCGGGAGTGATTACAGCTTCTACTATTTTAAGGAAGAATTTTATGAGTAAAATTGATAAGTATAACTCCATTGAAAGCTAAGCATATGACTGTATTGACCAGGTATTTCGCATTATTGATAATGACCACTTTGCTGAGTGCCTGTATTTTTTTTAATAACAATTCATCCAAGTTGTACAAAAGGGCGATAAAAAAAGCTCCTTACGATGCAGGTATTGTACCGGGTGTGCCATGGGTTGAGAGTGGCTGGGACACTGCTATGAAAGGAAGAGTAATTTGGGCTGTACATTTGTACCTAAGAGGCTTAGTGAAAAATTTAATATTTTCAGGTGGAGCGGTGTATACTCCTTACTATGAAGGAAAGATTATGTGTTTGTATGCACAACAATTGGGAGTACCGGCCGAACATTGTTTCGCCGAAATCAAAGCAGAACACAGTGTTGAAAATGTTTACTTCGGAAAAAAAATAGCCGACAGTTTAGGATTTACATCAGTTGCCTTACTTACCGACCCATTCCAGGCTGCCTTATTAAAACGCTTGCTTAAAAAGTACAAACCTCACATCGCGCGCATTCCTTTTATTGTTGATACTTTACCACTTATCAATAAATCAAACCCCATAATATCGGGAGTTTCGGCGCGAAATCCCAATTTCACAGTTTCGCTTGCCGAACGTGAAACTAAATGGCAACGCTTGCAAGGAACTCGCGGAAAAAAAGTTAAAAAGTGGTTGAGAAAGGATAGAAGGCTGAGAAGATCTGCTAAAAGCAAGTAGCAATTGCTGCAACAAGGTGAAAAGTTCAAAATTTACCACCGTTCTAAATCAAGAAGAATAGGAGGGGGCGCAGATGAAATAGAGTTTAGCGCAAAGTAATTTAGTTTAGCAAGGCTAATTGTATACACTCTTAATGCTAAGCTTCATTGATTAAACGAATTGTATGCACTCCAACAACTCCTGCTGTTTCAGTACGCAAACGCTTTTCAGATAAACTCACCGGAATAAAGCCATGGGCGATTGCAAGTTCAATTTCAACTTTACTAAAGTCACCTTCCGGACCAATTAACAACAGTGCATTTTTTCCTTTGGTATAACTTTGCTTTAAGGATTTTTTATCAATTGGATAACAATGCGCAATAAATTTTTGCCCGTTAAAATTCGCTGACGACTTAATAAAAGTATCAAAACTAACTGCTTCCTCTAAGATAGGTAAATAGGCATCTAAACTTTGTTTCATCGCCGAAACCACTACTTTTTGCAAGCGCTCTAGCTTTATAATATTTCTTTCGGAATGCTCACAAATTATTGGAGTAATTTTTTCTATTCCAATTTCAGTGCTTTTTTCAAGCATCCATTCATAGCGATCAATATTCTTTGTAGGAGCACAAGCAAGATGTATTGAAAAATCTGCTTCTTTCTTATGGCTTGTGCTAAGTATCGAAATTTCGCAACGTTTTGGATGTGCAGAAGTAATTTGAGCAAGTGCAATGCTGCCCTTTCCATTTATAACTTGTAACTCGTCACCAATTCTTAAACGCAGTACTTGTACGCAATGCTTCGACTCTTCTTCACTTAGTGTGAGGGAGCCTTCTAGGGGTTGCGCTACATAAAAAACATGCATGTAAAAAACGATCGAAATTAACGTAACGAATGTAAATTCTCAACACCGGCAATGCGCTCACATGTAAATGCTTCTCCGTATTCAACACCGATAATTCGACCACATTCCATCGCACGATTCTTTATGCCTTCAATAAATTGCAAGGACGAAATAGGAGTTTTCGGTTCAGCCGAATTCGGATCATAAAACTGTGAACTATATGCCAAAATAGAATCCATTTTTTTATCAATAAAAGTACTGATGTCAACAATAAAATCAGGGTGTATATAACGGTCTTGTATATAGTGATACACCGCTTTTGGGCGCCAAGCGGTTTGTTTTTCACCATTCCATGAGCTTTCTATTTTGCTTAATCCCGAATAAAAGCAAGCCTCCGAAACTAACTGTGAACCTTTGCCATGATCGGGATGCCGATCGCGAATGGCATTACACAACACCAGATCGGGACGATAATATCGAATTCTTTGAATAATGGCTAACTGATTTTCAGGAGTATTTTGAAAAAAACCGTCCGGCATTCCTAAATTTTCGCGACAATGTATTCCTAAAATCTTACTTGCTTTTTCAGCTTCTAATGCTCTTAATTCAGCCGATCCGCGAGTTCCCAATTCTCCTTGGGTAAGGTCAATTATACCTACTTTATCGCCCATCGAAATATGCTTTGCTAATGTGCCCGAACACGAAAGTTCTACATCGTCGGGATGCGCCGCAAATGCTAAAATGCTAAGTTTCATGCTGTGTTTTTTTTCAAATGCAGGAAAATAAATGAATCACAATTGATTATTTTGAAAGCCAGCTGAGTATTTCTTCACAATCGGGCTTGGTAGAAGGCGAAACATGTCCGACAACATTGCCATTTTCATCAATTAAAAATTTGCTGAAATTCCACCCTACGGTATAATCATCTTTTCCGTTTAACTCTTTAGATGTTAGCCATTTGTAAATAGGAGCTATGTCACTTCCCTTAACCGAAATTTTTTCCATCATCGGAAATGTTACACCGTAATTTTTGGTGCAAAATTCCTTTATTTCTTCGCTATTCCCAGGTTCTTGTCGGCCAAAATTATTTGCCGGAAAACCAACGATGACAAATTTTTCGCTCCCAAATTTTTTATACAATTCTTCCAACGCCTTATATTGAGGAGTATTTCCACATCGTGAAGCGGTATTAACAATTAAAACTTTTTTTCCCTTCAAGGTCGAAAAATCAAATTCTTTCCCATCAATATCTTTCACTTTAAAGGAATACAAATTTTGTATTTGAGCCTCAACACTGGTAAAGCCGGCTATTGCAAGTAAGAAGGTTATAATTTTGCGCATTTTATATTTAGTTGTTTAAGTTTAACTATTGAAGGTGAAATTAACTTGGTAATTTACACGCTTCAAATATAGTACAATTGATTAATTCACCCGTTCAGCAATAAAAAGCATGCAGGTATTCAAACAATAGGTTATTTTTGAGGCGTAATTTCTAGCTCTATGCAAATTCATTTTAGCGGTGCAACCCGCACGGTTACCGGTAGTAAACATCTTTTAGTGCTCGATAATGGTACTAAAATATTACTCGATTGCGGCATGTATCAAGGCCTCGGTGCCGATGGCGAAGCACTAAACCGTGATTTTGATTTTAATCCTTGGGATATCGATTACCTTATTCTATCGCATGCTCACATCGATCATTCAGGCTTAATACCTTATTGGGTGAAGAATGGTTTTAAAGGTAAAATTATTTGCACCCAGGCTACTCGCGACTTGTGTAAAATAATGTTGGCCGATACTGCACATATACAGGAAAATGATTTGAGGTTTATTAATAAACGCCGTTTACGAAAAGGTGAAAAACCTTTGAAACCACTTTACGATTCAACAGATGTTATTGATACCATATTGTTGATGCAGGGTGTAGACTTTAACAAACCATACACCGTGTGCGATGGCGTTGAACTAACTTTTACTTTTATAGGCCACATTCTAGGTAGCGGATGTGTGAACCTAAAAATTACCGAAAACAATAAGTTAACCCGTTTTTGCTTTACGGGCGATATAGGACGAGAAAACGGACAACTGCTTAAACAACCGCAAGCCTTTCCACAAGCCGATTACATCATTACCGAATCAACCTACGGCGACCGCTTGCATGATGATATTAAAAATACCGAAGAAAAGCTTTTGGCGATTGTTCGGAATACCTGTGTGAAGAAAAAGGGTAAACTCATTATTCCTGCATTTAGCCTGGGACGTACGCAGGAGCTTGTGTTTGCGCTCGATAAAATGGAAAATAAGGGCTTGCTGCCTAAAATTAACGTATATGTCGACAGCCCGCTCTCAGTAAGCGCTACCGACATAATGCGCAAACATACTGAATGTTACAACGAAGAGTTACTCGAGTATATAAAAACCGATGCCGATCCCTTTGGTTTTAACCGATTGATTTATATACAGGATGTGGCAGTTAGTAAAAGTCTCAACGACCTTGACGAGCCTTGCATTATTATTTCTGCTTCGGGTATGATGGAAGCCGGTCGTATCAAGCATCACTTGGCAAATACTATAAGCAATCCGCGTAATACAGTATTGGTTGTTGGGTATTGTGAACCAAATTCATTGGGTGCGCGCATTCGAAATAAGGATCCTTTTGTGCGCATTTATGGGGAAGAATATGCACTCAATGCCGAGGTCGAAATTATGGATTCCTATTCCGCTCACGGCGATTATCAAGAGATGATTGACTATTTGTCTTGCCAAAATAAAGATCAAGTAAAAGAAATTTTTTTAGTACACGGCGAATACGAAACTCAAGTAAATTACCGCGAAAAATTGCTGGCAGAAGGGTATCAAAAAATAACTATACCCGAACGTGGACATATCGCAATACTTGATTAAACGGCAAAGAAGTAGCAAAGATTAAATGACCAAACTCGCAAGCGAAATAAAACACCTTATTGCCAAAGAATTGAAGCAAGAACTTCGGCAAAAGTATGCACTGGGAGGAATATTACTCTACGTGGTTTCAACTGTATTTGTGTGTTATTTGTCATTTCGCAACATCATCGACAAACCTACTTGGAACGCGCTTTTTTGGATCATTTTATTGTTTGGAAGTATCAATGCAGTTGCCAAGAGCTTTATTCAGGAAAGCAAAGGCCGACAACTCTATTTTTATACCTTGGTAAGTCCGCAAGCAGTCATTGTTTCGAAAATACTCTATAATTCATTGTTAATGCTGCTGTTGAGCTTGGTGTGTTTTTTAGTGTATTCGCTATTTATTAAAAACCTAGTCGACGATATTCCTTTTTTTATACTAACCTTAGTTTTGGGAAGCATTGGTTTTGCGAGTGTTTTAAGCATGGTATCGGCGATTGCTTCTAAAACCAACAGCAATTTTAGTTTAATGGCGATTCTTAGTTTTCCCATGCTAATACCATTGTTGTTATCACTAATAAAAGTTTCAAAAAATGCGGTGGATGGTCTCGACCGAAGTTTAAGCATGCCTTATTTCGGAGTAGTTTTGTTAATTAACCTGATGGTAATCCTACTCAGTTTTGTATTATTTCCCTACCTTTGGCGGGATTAATTTGAAAAGTAAAAGAAGTCTAAAATTTTAGATTAAAATTAGAATAATTGCGCAATGAGTTTTAAAAGAAATTGGTGGAAATTACTGGCTGTAGCTTGTGTAATTTATGCCATTGTTGCCGGATTTTTAATGAAAGTTCCTCATTTGGATATATTGCATGAAAGCATACGTAATTTATATTTTCATGTAACCATGTGGTTTGGTATGATAATCATTTTATTGGTCTCGCTTATATATAGTATTAAATACTTGTCGGGATTTAATCTGCATCACGATATCATTGCTTCTGAAGCTGCCAATGTTGGAATTTTGTTCGGCATTTTAGGAATTAGCACCGGTTCGGTTTGGGCAAATTTTACTTGGGGAGATTGGTGGGTAAACGATGCAAAACTCAATGGTGCAGCCATTACCTTGTTGTTTTATTTAGCCTATGTTATTCTGCGTAATTCGCTCGAAGAAGAGCACAAGCGCGCAAAAGTTTCGGCCATTTACAACATTTTTGCTTATGTATTATTGATTGTTTTTTTGTTGATTTTACCTCGTATGACCGATTCATTGCATCCCGGAAATGGCGGTAATCCTGGTTTTGGTAAATACGATTTAGATAGCAACATGCGCTTAGTTTTTTATCCGGCCATCATTGGCTGGACTTT
>DGQS01000153.1 GCA_002389785.1 Bacteroidetes bacterium UBA4408 | reverse complement strand
GTTTCGGACTTTGGTGGAGCCGAACTTTAGTTTTCATAGCATCGCCTGTTGCGTCGCACTCTTGTGCGTTCGGTTCAATGTTCACCATCGTGAGTGGTGAGTGGTGAATTGTGAGCACCAAACACTCACAATACACTACTCATGTGCCCATAAAAGTTCTGAACCTAGAAGAGTGCGACGCAACGGAGAGGCCCACAGAATCAAATGCCGGGCTCATAAAAAACAATTCATTTTTATTCTACACTTCCCATTATTTTTGCGCCCTAACACAGGTTAGCTTATGAACTTTCAAATCAGTGAAACAACAGCACAAATAGCGCAGGCAACAAAAGAATTTGCTCAGCAGCATATAAAGCCGCATGTGATGGAATGGGACGAAGCACAAACTTTCCCGGTAGAAGTGTTTAAAAAACTTGGCGAATTAGGCTTAATGGGAGTTTTAGTTCCTACTGAATACGGAGGTTCTGGATTTACCTATACCGAATACGTTACTGCCATTGTTGAATTGTCGGCAATTTGTGGTTCCATCGGTTTGTCGATGGCTGCGCACAATTCGCTGTGCACCGGACATATTTTGGCTTTTGGTAATGAAGAGCAAAAGAAAAAATACCTACCCAAACTTGCAACAGCCGAATGGATTGGTGCTTGGGGCTTAACTGAAACAGCTACCGGTTCGGATGCAGGTGGAATGCTTACTACCGCCAAAAAAGACGGCGACTATTATGTACTCAACGGTTCTAAAAATTTCATTACACATGCCATTAGCGGAAATGTTGCCGTAGTAATTACTCGCACCGGTGAAAAAGGCGATTCGCATGGTATGACTGCCTTTATTATTGAAAAAGGTACACCCGGATTTCGTTCAGGAAAAAAAGAAAATAAGCTGGGAATGCGTGCTTCTGAAACAGCCGAATTGATTTTTGAAGATTGCCGCATTCATAAAAGTCAGATGTTGGGCAAAGAAGGTGAAGGTTTTATTCAAGCCATGAAAGTATTGGATGGAGGTCGAATTTCCATCGCCTCTTTGGCGGTAGGTATCGCTCGTGGTGCTTTTGAAGCGGCTTTAAAGTATTCGAAAGAAAGACAGCAGTTTGGTAAACCAATTTCACAGTTTCAAGGAGTTGCCTTTATGCTTGCTGATATGGCTACCGAAATTGAAGCTGCCGAATTATTGACCTTTATGGCGGCCGATCGCAAAAACCGTGGTTTAAAAATGACCAAAGAAGGTGCTTATGCCAAATATTACTCCAGTGAAGTGTGCGTAAGAACTGCGAATAATGCAGTACAAATATTTGGTGGATATGGCTATACGAAAGACTTTCCTGCCGAAAAATATTACCGCGATTCAAAACTTTGCACCATTGGTGAAGGAACCAGTGAAATACAAAAAATTGTTATTGCCCGCGAAATTTTAAAATAATTTTGTTGCTTGTGATAAATTGTTAATTTTGCAGTCCCAATTAAAAAAACGAAAATAAAAATAACATGATTATAGTTCCGGTAAAAGACGGTGAATCAATTGAGAAATCACTGAAAAAGTTTAAAAAGAAAATTGAAAAAACAGGAATGGTTCGTGAATTACGCGATCGTCAAAAATTCACTAAACCTTCGGTGGTTAAACGTATGCAAAAAATTAAGGCTGTTTACGTTCAAAAAATGCATCAATCAGAAGATAATTCTTAAGAATTATTTCACTTTATAAATTTTAAAACTTACTTTTGATACTAATTGGTATTGAAAGTAAGTTTTTTTTTATGGTGAAAGAGCAGTTTGTTAACTACCTCCAATACGAGAAAAGATTCTCACCCCATACAGTTACTGCCTACAGCAACGACTTACAACAATTTTATGATTTCCTATTAAGCGATTACTCCATCAGCAACATTGTTGAAGTAAATCACACCTTTATTCGTTCTTGGCTTGTGAAATTAATGGAGGCTAACATTAGCGCTCGTTCCATTAACCGAAAAATTACTACCCTTAAAACCTTTTATAAATTTTTACTACGAGAAGGGATTGTGAGCGTGAATCCCATGCTTAAGATAATTGCTCCTAAAAACAGCAAACGCCTACCCGAGTACGTTGCGCAGGAAAAAATGAACCGCTTGCTCGATTTTACCGATTTTGCACCGGGGTTTGAAGGTATTCGCGATAAAATGATTATTGAACTGTTTTATGCTACCGGTATGCGTTTGAGCGAATTAATTAACCTCAACCATTATTCGTTCGATTTTTATTCAAATGCGGTAAAAGTAGTAGGTAAAAGAAATAAGGAACGAATCATTCCATTCTCGGTAAATACTAAAAATTTGCTGCAAGAATACCTCGTTGAATTAAAGAAGAATTTCCCACAGGCTGAATACTTTTTTGTTACCGATAAAGGACAAAAACTGTATCCGCGTTTTGTTTATGAATTGGTAAAAAAAGGCCTGGGTGAAGTCACAACCGCTAAAAAGAAAAGTCCGCACGTATTGCGTCACAGCTTTGCCACCAATATGCTCAACAACGGCGCTGAATTGAATGCGATAAAGGAATTGCTGGGACATGCCAATTTATCGGCGACTCAGGTATATACGCACAACACCATTAGTAAATTAAAAAATATTCACTCTCAAGCCCATCCTAAAGCATGATATAACTCTACTCGACCGAATTAAATAGTATTAACTAAAACAAACAACAAGATGAAAGTAAAAATTCAATCTATCCACTTTGATGCGGATAAAAAACTGCTGGATTTCATCAACGAAAAAATGGAAAAACTGCAACATTTTTATGATCACATCATACAAAGTGAGGTTTTCCTTAAAATTGATAAATCAGATGATACCTCAAACAAAATAGCCGAAATACGAATACACATACCGGGGCATGAATTGTTTGCCAAAAAACAGTGTAAAACTTTTGAGGAAGCTGTGGACACAGCCATTGATGCCTTAAGCAGACAAGTAATAAAACACAAAGAGAAAATAAAAAGTCTTTGATATCATCTATCACAACGCAAAGCCGCTCGCAATAAGCAAGCGGCTTTGTTGTTTTTACAACTAGTATAATTCGACCTACCCACCACTTGTCCTCATTTGCAAATCCACCTTTAACTCGTCCGCGTTTGCAACGCAGATGCTTTGAAATTTGCATTTGGAACCCCATACACTCGTCCGCGTTTGCAATGCGGATGTTTTCAAATTTGCGTTTTCAACGCATAACTACTTGCCCTACCACTCGTCCGCGTTTGTAACGCGGATGTTTTGAATTTTGCGTTTGCAACGCATAACTACCCCATACACTCGTCCGCGTTTGCAACGCGGATGCTTTGAAATTTGCGTTTGCAACGCATAACTACTTACCCGACCACTCGTCCGCGTTTGTAACGCGGATGTTTTGAATTTTGCGTTTGCAACGCATAACTACTTACTTTTTTATTTACAATTCGACATCGTTTGCAACTCCCTACCACTCGTCCGCGTTTGCAACGCGGATGCTTTGAAATTTGCGTTTGCAACGCATAACTACTTACTTTTTTACTTCTCTTCAGCGTATGCAATGCAGAAAAGTTGGAGAGGGAAAATGAAGAAAGGGAAATCCAAAAATAGATTTTGTCCTTTGTAAAAGTTAGCTTTGTAAATAATTAAAAATCAATGAAGAGTTACAAAATTGTATTAATTATCTCATTAATCTTTTCAATAAGGCTGATTGCTTTTTCTCAGAATTTAGTTCCAAACGGGAGTTTTGAAAATTATTCTACTTGTCCAACTAGCTTTGGACAAATTTACCGAGCAGGATGGTTTCAACCTCACAAATACCCTGGCAACAATAGTGTAAATAATTCTAGCAGTAGCGATTATTATAATACTTGTGCCGGAACATCATTATTTTCTGTCCCGAACAATATTGGAGGATTTCAAATTCCAAAAACCGGAAATGGATATATAGGTATTGCGTATTATACCCCATTTATTAACGGGAATGCGTATAGAGAGTATGCAGAAGTTGAGCTTAGTCAAGTTTTGAGCGAAAATAAAAGATACAACTTAAAATATTCTATTTGTCTAGCAAATGCATCAAGGTTCTCTATTACAAAATTTGACGCATATTTTTCGAATGATAGTTTATTATATACCTCTCAGAACTTATACAAAATTCCAGTAACTCCTCAAATTCAGTTTAATGGTAGGATTAGTGATACATTAAATTGGGTTATAGTAAGTGGAAGTTTCATTGCGCTTGGAGGAGAAAAATTTTTAACCCTGGGAAACTTTCAAGATGGTTCTGTTTGTGATAGCTTATTAGCCAATATAAACTCAACTATTGGAGGAGCTTATTACTATATAGATGATGTCAGTTTGGAAGAGGACACGATTACAGGGATTAATGATGTCGCGACTATTGATTATTCACTTTATCCAAATCCTTCGAAAAAC
>DGQS01000131.1 GCA_002389785.1 Bacteroidetes bacterium UBA4408 | reverse complement strand
GATTTCCGCTTAAAATGGGCTCCCGGTGTACAATTTGCGACCACTTATTCCATTTCGGTAGCTGCATTTGTTGGTGGAATTTGGGGACCCTATGGAGCAGCTTGTCCGGTAACCGTTGGACCTTTCCCAAGTACACAATTGAGTGATTGTGCAACTGTGTTACCTGCTATGTCGACTGCATTTACTTGCGTTCCGGTAAGCGGAGCATCCAATTATCAATATCGATTTACGAATACTGCTTTATCCTATTCTTATGAAGCATACCGCAACAACTCAAGTACAGATTATCGATTAACTTGGTTGCCTGCTAGCTTTGCAGCACAATATTCAACTACTTACAATGTAGAAGTTAGGGCACTCGTAGGAGGAATTTGGGGTACCTATGGAAATGTTTGTACCATTACTACTCCTTCGGCACCGCTTACCTCGCTACAACCGGCATTTTGTTCAAACTATGCTTTACCCACTTTCTCAAGTGCTGTTAACTGTGTAGCGATAGCAGGTGCAAGCAATTATCGCTATAAAATTACAGGACCAGCTTCCTATTCTAAAGTCTTTACACGTAACTCTTCATTAACTGATTGGAGATTTTCTTGGACTTTACTATGCTGTGGACAACAAAATATGTTGGCCAATTCAACTTACACTGTAGAAGTAGCCTACTATGCCGGTGGAACTTGGAGTGCTTATGGGCCTGCTTGTACCATTGTAACACCGGGTACAGTTCCTCGTTATGCATTTAAAGAGAATGAAGAAGTAACCTTAGATGCACCGGTACAGGAATTTACTCTTTCTGTTTTCCCAAATCCATCTACACTAGATCAAGAAGTATCAATTGAAATTAGTGGATTTGAAGATATTGGTGCGAATGTGGAGTTTGCTATTTTTGATTTGATGGGTAAAAAAGTTTATGCTAATTCAGGTCAATTTGCCGATAAAAATAACTTTGTTGTTAAGCCGGAATATACTTTTACAAAAGGTATTTATCTAGCTGAAGCGCGCATGGGAGCAAATGTTAAACGAGTGAAGTTCGTAGTTGAATAATACTAGTTTTTGCTTAAAAAAAGCCCTTCATTTTTAGTAAGAATGAAGGGCTTTTTTATTTCGGTAAACTTAGTGTATAGGATTTTATATTTGCAGTAAAACTTTTTTTGTATGATGCCTCCAAGATTAAAACAGGGTGATAGAGTAATGCTCATTTCGAGTGCAAGGAAAGTACTTCCGGAAGAAGTTAATTCAGCTGTTGAAGTACTTAAAAGTTGGGGATTAATTGTGGAGTTTGGCGACAATTTATTTGCTCAATTCAATCAATTTGCCGGCAATGATTTGCAACGAACGAACGATTTGCAAAAAGCAATAAATGACGAAAGTATAAAAGCAATTTTGTTTGCAAGAGGAGGATACGGAACGGTAAGGATTGTTGATGCAATTAATTTTTATGCCCTTACAAAAAATCCTAAATGGATTATTGGTTTTAGTGATATTACTGTATTACACGCACATCTTGAGAAGAATTTTGGAATAGCCACTTTGCATAGTCCAATGGCTTTTAACTTTCAGAAAACGCCGGAGGAAGTGCTGAAAAAAATTAAGAGCAGGTTGTTTGAGGGCACGCAGCAATACACAGTGGCGGCTCATCCGATGAATCGCAAAGGTGAATCGGAAGGGATAATAATAGGTGGAAATTTATCCATAATTTATTCATTACTTGGTTCAATAAGCGATAGTGATACAGATGGAAAAATTCTCTTTTTAGAGGATTTAGATGAATATTTATACCATATCGACCGCATGCTGCAAAGCTTGAAACGCGCCGGAAAATTAGCTAAGCTAGCCGGATTGATTGTTGGCGGCATGAGTGATATGAAAGATAATTTAATTCCTTTTGGAAAAAGCCCTGAAGAAATAATTTTAGATGCTGTGAAAGAATTTGATTTTCCAATTTGTTTTGGATTTCCATCCGGACATCTTCCGGTAAATTACCCCTTAATTTTAGGAGATAAAATTCAATTTAGTGTGTTAGAAGAAGTAAGCATTAAATCAGTATCCGCAAATGGCAATTCATAATGATACTGGCAAATTCGGTGAATTAAAAGCAGTTGAATACTTACTTTCTAAAGGATACAAAATACTTGATACCAATTGGCGGTATGAAAAAAGTGAACTCGATATTGTTTGCGAATATCATGAGTTGATCGTTGTACTAGAAGTTAAAACACGCAGCTCAACTTACTTTGGTAATCCAGCCGATTTCGTTGGGACTGCCAAACAGCAAAAAATTATTGAAGGTGCTGAAGCCTATCTGGAAATAAAAAATTTAGACCGGGAACTACGTTTCGACATATTGGAAGTAGTACTGAGCAATAATACACTAACTATCAATCATATTGAAGCAGCTTTTAACGATGGAATGTAAGTAATCGATAACCGTTCATTTTTTGTATCTTCACCGCTTAATTTATTGGTATGTCAAAAGAGTTTAACCGAAATAAAAATAACGATCGGCCCACCAAAAGTCCTTACCGTGGAAACACCAATCGTTCAGCAGCAAACAATACTTCTTCTTCAACCCGACAAAAGGAATTTAGAGCAGCGGATAAACCGGTTGATGAATCGCGTCCTGTGCGTAAATCCTATAGTGAGGAAAGTAAGCCTTCGAGAAGTTACGGTGAAGCAAACAAGGGATCTGAAAAAGCATTTAAAACTTCAAAATTTGATACAAAAGCCGGCAATAAAAGCCATTTTACAAAAAGCAGTAATAATTGGGATAACGACAGACCGGTAAAAAAATACTCAGATAAACCTTCTTCGGAAGACCAACAAAGTAAATCAGGTGCATGGAAAGGAAAGGCAAGCAGTTGGTTTAAGAAATCAAACGATTCAGACAGCGAATCAACAAATTCGGGAGATAGACCCGTTCGAAAAAATTGGGATAGTGGACGCCCGGTTCAGAAATACGATAACAAGGGATCAAAATATTCACCCGAAAATTTCAGAAAATCAAAAGATCGTTTTGCTGAAAATGAAAACCCTAAACCCAAGCGAGCAAGGATAAGTAGCGCAAAAAAAGCACCGGCCGAAGAAAGTGATTTGCAATTCGGAAGTGTACGCTTAAATAAATACATCGCCAATGCCGGAATATGTTCGCGTCGTGAAGCCGATGTATTGATTGAAACCGGAGCTATTACAGTAAACGGAAAAATTGTGAGTGAATTGGGTTACAAAGTAAGTGCAACCGATATTGTAGCTTATGGAGGACAAGGAATTCGTCGTGAAAAGAATGTATACCTCCTACTCAATAAGCCTAAAGATTATATTACCACGGCCGATGATCCGTTAGAACGCAAAACTGTGATGCACCTCATTAAAGGCGCATGCAAGGAACGCGTATATCCGGTTGGACGTTTAGATAGAAATTCGACAGGATTATTAATTTTAACCAACGATGGAGAGCTTACAAAAAAGCTCACACATCCGCGTTACGAGAAAAAGAAAATTTACCACATTGAATTGGATCGTCCATTAAAAAAGGAAGACATGCATAAAATTTTGGAAGGGGTTGAATTGGAAGATGGAATGGTGCATGTGGATGAAATAAGTTACGTAACCGGAGCTAGCAGTAAAAAGGAAGTTGGAATAGAACTGCACTCAGGCAAAAACAGAGTAATTCGACGTATTTTTGAACACTTGAATTACGAAGTAAAAAAATTGGATCGGGTATTTTTTGCCGGATTATCCAAAAAGGATTTACCAAGAGGAAAATGGCGCTTTTTAACCGATAGAGAAGTAGCTATGCTAAATGCACGTTAAGAAACTATACTGTAATTGTAATTAAAATAACAACGAATACATTATGGCTATTTTAGGCCCTCTTTTTCAGCGAATAGTAGACTTGCAAAAAACCATGCCCAAGGTTAGGAAACGCAAGAATCCGGCTACTATACAAAAGAACACGCTTAAAAAATTGCTGTGGAAAGCGCAAAACACGAGCTTTGGCAAACAGTACAATTTTGGGGATATTTATTTTTCAAACGACCCCATAAAAATTTTCCAAAAGAACGTACCGGTTTTTGATTACAATAAAATTTATGAGGCATGGTGGCATCGCAGTTTAAAAGGTGAAGCGGATGTTTGTTGGCCGGGTAAAACAAAATATTTTGCTTTAAGCTCAGGTACATCCGAAGCTGCCAGTAAACACATTCCAATTACCTCCGATATATTACGATCGATTAAACGAACCAGCATTCGGCAAATATTATCTTTAGCGAATTACGATATATTGGTAGATGTACTGGGCAAGGGCTTTTTAGCTGTTGGAGGCAGTACGAATTTACGTTTTAAAGGAACCTATTTTGAAGGCGACTTATCCGGAATTACGGCACGCACTGTTCCCTTTTGGTTTCAGCAATTTAATAAGCCCGGAATGGCCATTAACATGGAGCGCGACTGGGAAGTAAAAATTGATAAAATTGTTGAGAATGCGAAAAATTGGGACATTGGTTTTATCGCCGGTGTTCCTGCTTGGGTGCAAATAGTAATTGAAAAAGTAATTGAACGCTACAATGCGAAAACCATACACGATGTGTGGCCTAATTTGCATGTATTTGTGCACGGTGGCGTTTCGCTTGAACCTTATAGAAAGAGTTTTGAAAAGTACTTTGCATATCCCATCATTTATATTGATACCTATTTAGCATCGGAAGGATTTATTGCTTTTCAAACTCGACCGAAAACACATTCGATGCAGCTTAATTTGAACAACGGAATATTTTTTGAATTTGTTCCGTTTAATGATAAAAATTTTGATGCCGATGGGGCCATGGTGGAGCATCCTGAAACCTTGACAATTGAGGAGATTGAAGAAGAAAAGGAATATGCATTATTAATGAGTACCAACGCCGGGGCATGGCGCTATTTAATTGGCGATACCATTAAATTTACTTCTAAGCTGCGTAGCGAAATTTTAATTACCGGGCGAACCAAGCATTTTTTGAGTTTGTGTGGAGAGCATCTCTCAGTAGATAATATGAACCATGCCATTGCTAAAATTGCCGATGAATTTAATTTGGTAATCAATGAGTACACAGTAGCCGGAATTAATTACGAAGGACGATTTGCACATCACTGGTATTTGGGGGTTAATAAGACCACTGATAAAGAAAAATTGCGATTGCGCCTCGATGAATTGTTGTGCGAAATAAACGACGATTATGCAGTGGAGCGTAAAGCTGCTTTAAAAGAAATTTTTGTGGATGTGCTTCCAATTGATGTATTTAAAAATTGGATGCGAGCCAAAGGTAAACTTGGAGGTTCACACAAATTTCCACGTGTCATTAAAAAAGCGCAACTCGAGGAATGGCAAAATTTTATACAACAGCAACCTACTAAGTAGCCCCAATAAATTATGTTTTCTGCCTTTTTTAATGGAATACTCCTTGGGCTTTTACTCAGCATTTTAATTGGTCCGGTTTTCTTTATGCTCATAAAAACCAGCATTAATGATGGTTTTAGAGATGCCATGTTTTTGGAAGCGGGCATTTTTTTGAGCGATATTTTTTGCATAGGTCTTTCTTATTTTGGGCTTGCGCAATTGTTTGTACAACCGCGTTATGAAAAAATCATCTTACTTGTTGGCGGAATAATATTGCTCATTTTTGGTATCACCACCTATTTAAGCAAAAAGCAAATGGCCGATCCGGATGCTCCGACTAAAAAAACTCCGGTTCACCAATTGATGTTAAAAGGCTTTTTTTTTAACCTGACTAACCCATCGGTGATTTTATTTTGGATTGGAGCTGTGGGTTTAACTGTAACTCAATACAAAAACAATTCGTTGGAGGTAGGAATCTATTTTTTTGGAACTCTCTTAACAGTTACCATCATTGATGTGCTAAAAGCCTTGTTAGCTGTAAAAATTAAGCGATTGCTTACACCATCTCTATTTGTCAAAATAACTAAATTATCTGGGCTTGCGATAATAGCCTTTGGTGGAGTAATTTTATTTAAAGCTTTGTTTTACTAGCGGTGATGTTGAGTATTTAATTCTATAATTTTCATCTACAAACCAGTTTGTTTCTCATTAAATTTATTTACGATTTTTGAAACAAAATTCACCAACATAAGTATACAGATTTACTTGCTAAATTTTTAAGAAAAAAAACAATGATTAATTAATAACTTTGAAAAAAAATTAAACAAATGAAAAATTCAAAATTCAATTTAATGCTAGCAGCCCTAACTAGTATAGTTTTAGTTAGCTCTTGCGATAAAGTAAAAGAAAAAGCGAAAGTGGACATTACTTTTGATTTGAATATGCCTTCTGTTAAACTGTATGTGGATACTTTTTCTGCGTTCGGTAATGTAACTTTGGATTCAACAGTAATTCAATCCTCTCTTCAAAAAAGTATGGACGATAACAACGTAACATTTGCCGATATTGAGTCTGTTAGATTAACCGGAGCAGAGGTTGAAATGGTAAATCCCGGAACGCAAAATTTTAATTTAATTAATAAAGCATATGCCTTGATGTCGGCAAGCGGATTGGCCGAAACTCAAGTTGCCTTTATTGATCCGGTTCCAAGTAACGTTACGAAAATTTCGTTGAGTTCAGATGGAGCAGATTTGGTAAATTATTTAAAACAAAACTCCTTCACTTTTAGACTGGGAGCATCAACTACCGCTCCTAACACCGAGCGCGACACCTTAAATGTGAAACTAAACTTCACGGTAACAGCATTGGTTGCAGCTCCATTGTAATTTCGATTATCCAATTTTTTTTACCTCCTATTTATAAGTTTTTGTGCTTGTGATAGGAGGTTTTTCTTTGCTTATAATTGCCACGATTGGATAAGTCTAATTTACATTCTAACTTGCTCAGGCAATTTCCATTTTCCTTTTCTAAGCGTAGTTTGTAACCGGGTTACACTATTAGTTATCTACTCTTTTAACAAAATGTGTTATATAAAACAGTGCAGTTAAAAACTACACTTGAAAGAGGAAAAAAAACAATTTCTATTCCTTCTTGTTGTCCTAATTAATCAACTGATAAGTTTCGTGTTTCTCCTAAAATTAACATTGGTTAACAATTTTAGCAAGTAAAGGGCTGAACCAAAGCTTAACAATTCTGTTTAATCTTTTAAATAATTATTTAAACAATAAAAACAGAACCTATGAAAACACCAATCAATTACTTACTCGCCGGCTTCTTCAGCCTTGGATTTTTAGCCTCCTACGGGCAAGCCGAAATTCAAATTATTCACAATTCAGCTGACCCCGCTGCTTCTGTGGTAGATATTTATGTAGACGGAAACCTGGCATTAAATGATTTTGCCTTTAGAACAGCAACTCCATTCATTACCTTAGCATCTGGAACTCCTATAAATATTGGCGTTGCAGCAGGGAACAGTGCCTCGGTAAACGATACATTAAAAAACTTTGAAGTAACTTTAACTGCAGGTCAACGCTATATTGCAGTAGCAAACGGGGTTTTAAACCCAAGTAATTTTGCTGTCAATCCCGACACAGTTGCGACTGCTTTTACCCTGTTCATACAGGATAATATCCGAAACATGGGAATGATTCCGGGAAATACAGATTTTGTTGCCATTCATGGTGCAAGCGATGCTCCTACTGTGGATGTAGTTGCAAGAAATGTTGGAACTTTGGTGGACAATGCAGCCTACTCTGCAATTACACCCTACATAACTGTACCTGCTGCAAGTTATACTTTAGATGTGACACTTGCTGCCGGATCTCCGATTGTTGCCTCCTACACTGCTGATTTATCAACCTTGGGTGGTGGATCTGCGGTTGTTTTTGCATCCGGATTTTTAGCTCCTGCTGCCAATCAAAATGGTCCTGCTTTTGGCTTGTTTGCTGCTTTGGCGAATGGAACAGTTATTACTTTACCACAAGTAAGTTTAGCTCGTCTTCAAGTAATTCACAATGCTGCCGATCCTGCTGCTGCAAGTGTGGATGTATATGTGAATGACTCTCTATTGTTAAATGATTTTGCTTTCAGAACTGCTACTCCTTTTATTGATGTACCAGCTGGAGTGGTTTTAAACATTGGGGTTGCTGCAGGAAACAGCACTTCTGTTAACGATACCTTAAAAAATTTCCAAGTTACTTTAGCGAATGGAGGAAGCTATCTTGCTGTTGCAAATGGTGTATTAACGCCTGCTAACTTTGCGCTTAATCCCGATGGTGCCTCTACTGCATTTACTTTGTTCTTACAAGATCAAATGAGAGAAAGTGCCACCACTAATGCTGTTGATTTTAGAGTTATACATGGAGCAAGTGATGCGCCAACTGTGGATGTATTAGCTGGTACAGGTAATTTAGTGAATGATGCATCTTACAGCAATATTACACCTTACATTTCTGTGCCAGCATCTTCGTATACTTTAAACATAACACCGGGAAACAACAACAGTGTTATAGTAGCAAGCTTTGATGCAAACTTGAGTACATTAGGAGGTAAATCT
Organism: Bacteroidetes bacterium UBA4408; assembly: GCA_002389785.1. Taxonomy (GTDB): domain Bacteria; phylum Bacteroidota; class Bacteroidia; order UBA4408; family UBA4408; genus UBA4408. Next base: position 193 of record DGQS01000131.1, on the reverse strand, counting down.
GCTATAATTTTAGCTTCTGGATTCTTAACTCCTGCAGCAAATCAAAATGGTGCAGCTTTTGGGTTATTAGCAGTATTAGCTGATGGAACCGCATTTTTATTGAGCAATGTTACCGGTATTGAAGAAAATTCTACGACTTCCAACCTATCACTATTTCCAAATCCTATTAATGACCAGTTTAATTTAAACTTTG
>DGQS01000219.1 GCA_002389785.1 Bacteroidetes bacterium UBA4408 | reverse complement strand
AAGGGCCCAAAAAATGGATGCACTCTCTTCTCAAGCCAACCTTGCAGGATATAAAAGTGTGTTGCTGGCTGCCGATACATTAGGTAAAATACTACCAATGATGACCACAGCTGCCGGTACTATACGTCCTTCAAAGGTGGTAATATTTGGTGCCGGTGTTGCAGGGTTACAAGCCATTGCTACTGCAAAACGATTGGGTGCAGTTGTGGAAGTAAGCGACGTGCGCACCGATACCAAAGAACAAGTTGAATCATTGGGCGGGAAATTTATTGAAGTGCCTTCGGATAATACCATTATGGTTGAAGGCGGTTATGTACGAAGTGTGTCGGAGGAATTTTTGAAAAAACAAAAAGAAACCGTTGCCAAACACGTAAAGGATGCGGATATTGTAATTACTACTGCTTTAATTCCAGGTAAAAAAGCTCCCTTGTTAGTAACCGACGAAATGGTACAAAGCATGCGCTTTGGTTCGGTAATTTTAGATATGGCTGTTGAGCAAGGAGGAAATGTAATTGGAAGCGAACTCAATAAAACCGTTGTAAAACATGGAGTAACCATTATTGGTGAGAGCAATCTTCCATCAATGCTTCCCATGAATGCAAGCGATTTATATGCAAAAAACATTCAAACTCTTTTATTACACCTTGCCGATAAAGATAAATTTAAATGGGAAATGGAGGAGGACATTACCAAAGGAAGCCTCATTACCCATCAAGGAAAAGCAGTACATCCAAGTGTTGCCAAACCGGTAAACGCATAATTCAACTTATAATAGAAACTAATATAAAAAACTCATGAACGAACTTTTAGATTTTTTTGGGACCAACAGAGAGATGATTTATTTTATTGTGCTTTCCATTTTTGTTGGTGTGGAAGTTATTGGTGGCGTGCCAACTGTTTTACATACTCCGCTCATGTCGGGAGCTAATGCTATTCACGGTGTGGTGGTGGTGGGTGCAATTTACGTAATGTTAAGTGTCGATCCTACCGATTACCTTGCCCTAGGTCTTGGATTTTTAGCCGTAGTGCTCGGTACATTAAATGTGGTGGGTGGTTTTGTTGTTACTGACCGAATGCTCGACATGTTTAAGAAAAAATAAATTAATTGAGTAGCCTGAATTAAAAGGAACGAACTCTTAAAACGAAAGAATGTAGGCCTTTTACAAACCACACTTTCAGAAACAAACTTATTAACCCGGTAAATAATATGAATCATAATCTTCTTGAAATTTGTTACCTCATAGGCTCAGTTACTTTTATTCTTGGGCTAAAAATGATGGGAAATGCCAAAACAGCTAAAAAAGGAAATCTGATTGGCGCCATTGGTATGACCATCGCTATTTTAGGTACGATATTACTTTTTGAGGGACAAGTTAGCAGCCTTATTTATGCCCTCATCTTTGGAGGTATTGCAGTAGGAACTGTTATTGGATGGACTACCGCCAAAAAAGTTCAAATGACAAAAATGCCTGAATTGGTATCCATGTTCAATGGAATGGGAGGTGCCTGTGCTGCATTAATTTCTTTAATTGAACTCAACCATCATTATCATACAGTAAGCGCCGAATCAAGCTCCTATGGCACCATGATAGCCATTGTAGCTGGGTTAATTATTGGAACCGTTTCCTTCTCGGGAAGTATTATTGCCTACCTCAAATTAAACGGCACCATGAACAAACCTGTGCGTTTGCCAAGTTACAATATTTTGAATACCGTTGTAATGATTGCTGTGCTTGGCTTCGGTGCTTATTTCGTGTACGATGGCGGCAACATGACCTTGGCTTATTTACTGTTTTTAGCTGCAGCTGTTTATGGAATACTATTTACCATTCCAATTGGCGGTGCCGATATGCCGGTTGTAATTTCTTTGCTTAATTCTTTTACAGGATTGGCGGCTGCTTTCGGAGGATTTTTATACGATAATAAAGTGATGCTAACGGGTGGAATTCTAGTAGGATCTGCCGGTACACTCTTAACACTAATTATGTGTAAAGCCATGAATCGTCCATTAAGCAATGTTATTTTCGGTGCTTTTGGAGGTGGAGCATCTGCTGCTGGCGAAGGTGCCGAAGTGAAAGGTTCAATTAAAGATATACAAGTAAGTGACCTTGCTGTTCAAATGAATTATGCCCGCAAAGTGGTAATCGTTCCGGGTTACGGATTAGCAGTAGCTCAGGCACAACACACCATTCACGAACTCGAAATGCTGCTCGAAGAGCGCGGTGTTGAAGTGAAATATGCTATTCACCCGGTAGCCGGCCGTATGCCTGGACACATGAACGTGTTGCTTGCAGAAGCCAATGTTTCCTACGATAAATTGGTTGAGATGGACGATATCAATCCCGAGTTTGAACAAACCGATGTAGTATTGATTATTGGTGCAAACGATGTGGTAAATCCTGCAGCTAAAAGCGATCCTTCCTCTCCTATTTATGGAATGCCTATTTTAGAAGTAGATAAAGCGAAAAGTGTGGTAGTAAACAAACGTTCAATGAATGCAGGATACGCTGGAATTGATAATTTGTTGTTTTATGATCCAAAATGCAGCATGTTTTTTGGCGATGCTAAAAAGGCACTCACCAGCTTGGTTGCTGAATTAAAAACGATGTAACAGTTTATTCCAAAAGTATTTTTTGGACGAACGATTAAACATCCGAATTAAATTTCACAAAATAAATTCCCTTAGGAAAACTACTCCAATCGTAGGTTACTTGGATGTTTCTTGTATTTTTGGTAATTGTAGAGTAGCTAAGGAAGGTGCCAATAGACCCGAACTTGTTCAGTTAGGAATTAATTCGTAGGCATTTTTCCAAATTAATAGCCGGTATTAAAAACCTCTTTGACGCATAGCTTCAAAAACTAACACCGCACAACTGGTTGAAACATTGAGCGAATCAATCTTACCGCGCATGGCAATTTTTATTTGCTTATCGGCCTTCTCTAACCAAAATTTACTTAAGCCATCTGCTTCTGTTCCCATCACAATAGCACAAGATTTTGTCATATCCGTATTCTGATAATAGTCGGTCGCTGTTAAAGCCGCAGCATAGCTACTTATAGAATTCTTTGTTAAAAACAATAAAGCCTCCTCTGAAGTACAAGCCACCACTTGATTCGTAAAAACGCAACCAACACTAGAGCGTACTACATTAGGATTGTAAATGTCGGTTTTAGGATCGCATATTATTACAGCATCAACCTGTGCAGCATCTGCTGTTCGTAATATTGCTCCTAGGTTTCCCGGTTTCTCAATTCCTTCTAAAACTATAATAAACGGATTATTACTCAACTTTATCTCACTCAACTCACAGTTCTTTATTTCAGCTACAGCCAAGCAACCATCGGAGTTTTCGCGATAGGCCATTTTTTCAAAAACCTCTTTGCTAACAGTATATTTAGCTACTTCAGCTTGCATAGTTGGGAAATCGTACCCCATTTCACTGCATAAAAAAAAGGAATGCAATTTAATACCTGCTGCGAGAGCTAGACCAATTTCACGCATCCCCTCAATAATAAATTTACCTTGCTCCTTTCGTTCTGAAGCCTTTTGCAACTTTACAATATTTTTAATCTTCGCATTTTGAAGACTAGTGATGTGTTCTGCCACGTTAATAAAATGTTTCTTGCGAAGATAAGCTTTAAAAATAGGAAGGACTTATTTTGTTAATTTTGCACCTCACTTTTACTCGTTAAATGCCAAAAGTTACTGTCCAAAATTACTTATCTCTCATTAAATTTAGCCATACGGTTTTTGCCCTACCCTTTGCTATTATTGGCTTTTTACTAGGTACACAAAACAAACTTGGTATTGTAAATTATAAATTATTGATACTCGTAATTGCCTGTATGGTTTTCGCACGAAGCGCTGCTATGGCCTTTAATCGCTATATTGATCGCCATATCGATAAAATAAATCCTCGCACTTTTGTCCGCGAAATTCCTTCCGGTGTAATACAACCTTCATCTGCTTTGTATTTTGTTATTGTCAACTGTGTTTTATTTATTAGTTGTACCTACTTCATTAATCCACTTTGCTTTTATCTTTCTCCCATAGCATTAGTGGTTGTGCTGGGCTATAGTTATACCAAACGCTTTACTGCACTTTGTCACTTAGTTTTAGGAACAGGTTTGGCACTGGCACCCATCGGTGCGTATTTGGCAGTTACAGGATCTTTTAGCAGCATTCCCTTGTATTTTTCATTCGCTGTATTGTTTTGGGTGAGTGGTTTTGATATTATTTATGCTTTGCAGGATGAAGAGTTTGACAAGCAACATAACCTGCAATCAATACCTGTAATAATTGGCAAAAAAAATGCACTTACCTTAGCTTCAGTTTTCCATTTAGTGTGTGCAACTCTATTACTAATTCCTGCATTTAACCCATTATTCGGACTTTATTACAAAATTGGTCTTGCGTTTTTTATTGCCTTATTACTGTATCAACACAGCCTTGTGAAAGCAAATGATCTAAGTAAAATTAACCTCGCTTTTTTTACTACGAATGGCATAGCTAGCGTTGTTTTTGCAGTATTTTTCATCCTTGATTTTATATTTTAATATGTTACTTTTTGATTTGCTTAGTGGAACATTTTACGAGTGGGTGCTTTTTCCTTTGTTGATATTTGCGGCACGCATGACCGATGTTACATTGGGAACCTTGCGCAGCGTGCTGGCTTCAAAAGGTAAAAAACAAATTGTGCCTTTCATCGGATTTTTTGAAGTGCTAATTTGGCTTTTCGCTATCAGCTCCATACTGAAAAATCTCCATAACCTTGCCAGCTACATTGCTTGGGCCGGTGGTTATGCAACCGGAATCTACTTAGGTTTGGCCATCGAAGAAAAGTTAGCTATCGGCAATCAGGTAATGCGCATTATCACAAATCAAGATTGCGAAAAATTGATTGAACATATTAAGCAAGCAAATTTTGGATTAACTGTTCTCGATGGCCAAGGTGCCAGAGGTCCGGTTAAATTGATTTTTATTGTGTTGAAAAGAAAAGAAGTCGACAACATCATTAACCTTATCGACCTCTATAATCCAAATGCATTTTATTCGGTTGAAGATGTAAAAGAAGCCAATCAAATTCGCTACAGTAACATGTATAACCGCAATAGTTTGTTAAATAAGGTATTTCCTATTCGCAAAGGTTTATAATCCTTAAACTATTTACAATACACTTCTTTTTGCTCGTATAAAAAGCTTACTTTTGCGCCCTCAAATTTTTAAAGAAAAATGATTAGTACAAGCGGAATCACCCTTCAATACGGCAAAAAAGTATTGTTCGAAAAAGTGAGTATCAATTTTACTCCCGGAAATTGTTATGGTTTAATTGGTGCAAACGGAGCAGGAAAATCAACTTTTCTTAAAATTCTTTCCGGTGAAATTGAGGCACAGCAAGGAAGTGTAATTATGACGCCGGGTGCGCGACTCTCTTTCCTGAATCAAAATCAACACGCGTTTGATGACATTCAGGTTCAAAAAACTGTGATCATGGGGAACCGCAAATTGTACGATATTATTGTTGAAAAAGATGCCATTTATGCAAAAGCAGATTTCAGCGATAAAGACGGAATGCGTGCAGCTGAGCTTGAAAGTAATTTTGCCGAAATGAACGGTTGGGACGCCGAATCGGATGCTTCTGAACTTTTAAGTGGATTGGGAATCAAGGAAGAGTTGCATTTTAAACTGATGAAAGAGTTAAGCGGAAGCGAAAAGGTTCGTGTGTTACTTGCTCAGGCTATTTTTGGTAATCCCGATGTTTTGCTCTTGGATGAGCCTACCAATAACTTGGATGTGGAAACCATTTTATGGCTTGAAAACTTTTTGAGCGAATTTAAAAATACCGTTATAGTTGTAAGTCACGACCGACACTTTATTGATGCCGTTTGTACCCATATTGCCGACATTGATTACAATCAGATTAATGTGTTTACAGGGAATTATACTTTTTGGTACGAGAGCAGTCAGCTTATTTTAAAACAAAAACAAGACGCCAATAAAAAAACCGAAGACAAGAAAAAGGAGCTTGAATCCTTCGTAGCGCGATTTAGTGCGAATGCTTCAAAATCACGCCAGGCAACTTCCCGAAAAAAACTATTAGACAAGTTGGTATTCGAAGAAATTAAGCCATCCTCGCGACGTTATCCTTACATCAACTTTAAAACCAAAGCCGAAACCCGAAATCAAATATTTGAGGTAAAAAATTTGCATAAAAAAATAGATGGCATTGAACTTTACAAGGACCTCAGCTTTACCATTGAAAGCGGCGATAAAATTGCGTTTATCAGCAAAGAAGCATTCGCTGTTTCTACTTTTTTTGACATCATTAGCGGCGAACAAAAACAGGATTCGGGAGATTTTCGTTGGGGTGGAACAAGCAGTCAATCCTATTTTCCAAAAAATAACCAGCACTACTTCAATGTTGATTTAAACCTGGTTGATTGGCTCGCACAATATTCCGAAGAAAAAGACGAAAGCTGGATTCGTAGCTTTTTAGGCAAAATGCTTTTTTCGGGTGAAGATTCATTAAAGAAGTGCAAGGTATTGAGTGGAGGTGAAAAGGTGCGTTGTTTAATTGCTAAAATGATGCTGGATAGTGCCAACACGCTCATACTTGACCAACCAACCAATCACCTCGATTTGGAAAGCATTACTGCATTGAACAATTCCTTGATTGATTTCAAAGGGAATATTTTATTTGCCTCACACGATCATCAGTTTACACAAACCATCGCAAACCGTATTATCGAAATATCTCCCAACGGTATCATTGATAAACGAATAACTTACGATGAGTATATAACCGATGAAAAAATTAAATCATTGAGAGATGAATTGTATGCAGTGAATGCATAAATTTTATTCTATTAATCAAACTTAAATAATAAACAAAAAGGCCTGAACACACTATATTCAGGCCCTTTTGCTTATTATTATTTTATAAAATACAGTCAGAATGCGTATGGGTAAGTTGAAGGTCGGATATAAAAACGGTGCTAACTTTTAATTTATCTTAATTAATTTTTTACTTGATAGCACTCTGTTTTCTCCTTCAACCTGGCAGTAATAAGAACCGGTGTTCAAATCATAAACAGACAATCTCAAATTGGTAAACGTATGATCAATCGTAAATGATTTTACCATTTTACCGTTCAAATCATAAAATACCATTTTTGCGGTTTCGATATCCTTTGGTAATTGATAGCTGATTGTAGTATAGTCAGAAGTTGGATTTGGATAAAGTTGCATTTTTTCCGCTGTTTCTGCTATTTGCGCTTGATCCAATACATAATTTTTGTTAGCATTTAAATACCTTCCAGGCAGCGAGAAAACTTTACTTGCAAATAACTTTGGCTTTTGTTGAAATAATATCATTTTAGTTCCCTGTGAGGTATTAACGATAGGCCAGAATTCAGACGGGATTCCTTGATAATATGGATTATAAATCCCCGATGAATCAAAAAATAATTGAACACCATTTTCATTGAAAATATAGGTTAGCAAACGGTCAAAATTTAAATTATTGCTGGTGTCGCGGTAATTCACAGAAAACATAAATTCAATTAGAGTATCAACCGCAAATAAACTATCCGATACAAAAAGTACTTTAGCTGAAAGATTACCAAATGAAGGATTGGAAATAGCCGGTACTGAAATGGTAGAAATATTTTTCCATAAAGAATGATTCAAATTGTAAAGTTTGATTTTAAACATATTCGATTTAGTGCCTGCTACTAAATATTTTTCGCCAAAGTGCTGCAATTTGACATATGTAAAATTATATGCTGTAGTATCATAGCTTTGCTCTAAAACAATTTGCGCACTTAGCTTTGAAACACTTAAACAAGCCATAAATAAGCATGCAAGAAGTAGGAAGGAAAATTTTTTCATCTAAGTTAATTTTAGTTTCGGCAGTTTTCTTACCCGAAAAATAATTAAAAATATCAAAGAAGACAATATATTTCTACCTACTGCAATTTCTATCGATTAATCAACAAAAAAGCCGTTCCACATTGCTGCAGAACGGCTTCTCTTTTAATAAACAAACAAATTAATCCAACGTAATATTTAATCCTAAGCCTCTTAACTCATGCAACAATACGTTGAATGATTCCGGAATTCCCGGTGTTGGCATTGGATCGCCTTTTACAATAGCTTCATAAGCTTTAGCACGGCCAATTACGTCATCCGACTTGATGGTTAAGATTTCTTGCAAGATATTAGCAGCACCGAATGCTTCTAATGCCCAAACCTCCATCTCACCAAAACGCTGACCTCCGAATTGTGCCTTACCACCTAATGGTTGTTGAGTAATCAACGAGTAAGGTCCGATTGAACGGGCATGCATCTTATCATCCACCATGTG
>DGQS01000160.1 GCA_002389785.1 Bacteroidetes bacterium UBA4408 | reverse complement strand
TGCAAGCACTTAAAGTTTGTAAGCAAGTACCCGATTAACTTTGTTCGTACTCCTTTCGCATTTGTTTTTCAAAATAATAAACGCTTTGTAAGAGCTGTTTTCAAAAACAAAAATTATATTTGATTTACAAAAATTTTGACTCATGAAAAAACTTCTTCTCTCATTACTTGGATTATCGTTGGTACTTTGTGCCGATGCGGGTTTGCAAAAAGGAAAAAAAGCTGCTAAAAAAACTACTATCGTTGAACACAAATCAAAAGGTAGTGGCGGTGGAGAGGAAGATTCGAAAAAACGAGCTGAGTGGGAATTTAACCGGTTAAAAGATCCGCTAAGTGGAAAAATTCCGGATAACATTCGCGAAAAAGAATTGGCCTATGGTGCAACCCTTCCAAATGATGCAGGCTTTGCCGATGCTAAAAGTGCCAATGCTGTAAATTGGGTTTCGCGCGGTCCTTACAATTACGGTGGTCGCACAAGAGCACTCGCCTATGACGTTGACGATGAAAATGTGTTGCTTGCCGGTGCTGTTTCAGGAGGTGTTTGGCGCTCCGTGAATGGAGGTAGTTCATGGACAAAAGTTTCAGCTCCAACTTCCAATCAAAGTGTTACTTGCATTGCACAAGATAAACGTAGCGGACATAGAAATGTATGGTACTATGGTTCGGGAGAGGCTTATGGAGCTTCTGCCAGCGGAGGATCGGCATTTCATTTAGGTAGTGGAGTATTTAAATCAACCAACGGAGGTCAAAGTTGGAGCAAACTGAGTTCTACGGGTGCCAACACACCTCAATCATTCGACAATGTATGGGATTTAGTTTGGAATGTTGCTACCGATTCGAGCAACGCTACACAAGAAGAAGTATATGCAGCTACCTATGGTGCAATATTTAGAAGTATTAACGGTGGCACTAGTTGGACATTAGCAAGAGGGGCGGCTTCTGGGAGTTCCTTTTCATATTTTACAGATGTGGCAGTAAGCCCAAGCGGAGTGGTATATGCCACTTTAAGTACCGAGGGAAATACACCGGGAGTATGGCGTTCAACAAATGGTACCAGTTGGGTCGATATTTCTCCTTCGTTTATTGATACTGCCAACCGCATGGTGATTGGAATCAATCCGAACAACGAAAATGAAGTATATATTTTAGCAGAAACACCGGGCTCAGGTAAAACAACTACGAATTATGCAGGAACTCCTGAACAAAATTCGTTGTGGAAATATACTTATGTAAGTGGCACTGGTGCAGGGGCTGGTGGTATTTGGACCGATTTATCGGCTAATTTGCCGGATAGCGGAGGAATTTTTGATAAATTTAACTCACAAGGTGGATATGATTTAGCTGTGAAGGTGCAACCCGGAAATTCAAATGTAGTTATTATTGGAGGTTCTAATTTATTTCGTTCCACCGATGGTTTTACTTCAAAAAATAATACCACACAAATTGGCGGATACGGCATTGGTGCAACAATTCCCTTTTATCCACTTTATCCTAACCATCATCCTGACCAGCATTCTATCCTGTTTTCAGAAAGCAATCTAGGCGTGATGTATTCAACATGCGATGGAGGAATCTTTAAAACTACCGATATTAGCACTACTCCCATCACCTGGATTTCACTAAATCAGGGATATCTTTCTACTCAATTTTACACGCTAGCTATTGACCCTGCCTCAGCCGGAGATAGCGTAATAATTGGTGGTACGCAAGACAATGGAACACTTTTTACAAATTCACTGAGCAGTTCATTTAACTGGACACATCCATCTTCCGGTGATGGCTCCTATTGCGCAATATCCGACGGTGGTGCTTATTATTATTACTCGCGTCAGCAAGGTCAATTAATTAAAACTACGATGGATACGAGTGGCATGACCAGCGCTTATGTGCGCATTGATCCATTAATGGCAGATACTACCAAATATGGTTTTATTGCTCCCTTTGTACTCGATCCCAATAACAATAATGCTGTAATGTATTTAACCTGTGGTGACATGATTTACAGAAATAATGATCTTTCTCAAATAGCGGTTACAAATTCCTATTATAAAACCAATCAAAATTGGGATTCGCTTTCATTAACCAGGGATTCAACAAGTGAGATTACTGCCATTGCAATTTCCAAATCAAGTCCGAATCGCCTATTTTACGGTAATAATAAAGGAAAAATATATCGTGTGGATAATGCCAATGTTGGAAATCCAGCACCGGTAGCAATTTCGGCCGTTACCTTCCCTACCAATGCTTACACTAGTTGCATAGCGCTTGATCCGAGGGATGCTGATAAAATTCTGGCAGTCTTTTCAAATTACAACATTTATAGTTTGTATTATACCGATAATGGTGGTTTAACTTGGTCAAAAGTTGGAGGAAATTTAGAAGCAAACACTGCAGGAACGGGTGTTGGTCCTTCGCTTCGCTGGGCATCAATTTTACCGGTTGGCAATCATAACGTGTATTTAGTTGCAACTAGCATCGGCTTGTTTGCAACCGATACGCTTACCGCTTTAACAACAGTTTGGACACAGCAAGCAACCAACACCATTGGAAGTGTGGTTTGCGATTATATTGTTTCGCGCGCTTCTGATGGATTGGTGGCAATAGGAACTCATGGCAATGGGGTGTATTCAGCTAACATCACCGACATAAATCAATTAGTTACTGGTGTTAAATTTAGCGCTTCTGTTAATGACAACACTTTTAAAAACTATCCAAATCCATTTTCACAAAACACAAGTTTGCAGTTTAGCTTAAAGCAAAAATCATCAGTTAAGTTAGTGCTACTTGATGAAACTGGCAAAGAGTTAAGAACTTTACTAAACACTACCTTGGATGCAGGAACTTACCAAGAAGAGTTATCCCGCAAAGGTTTGCCTTCAGGTATATATTATTGCTTGCTTCAACTTAACGAATCAAAAATTACTCGAATGCTTGTAATTGAATAATCACTGGAGTTGCTTATTTAACTAAGCTTACTTTAATTGATTCGCTGCTAGTTTCGGTTGTCAATTTTAAAAAATACATTCCGTTGCTTAACTCTTCAGGAGTTTGAATTTGTTGATGTTGAATACCGTTACCGGTTGATAGTATGGTCTCGCGATACACAATCTCACCGGTAGCGTTAATGAGTTCGAGGTAACAATTTTGTTTTGAAGAAGTGTAAAAACTGATTCCCAATTCAGCATGAAAAGGATTGGGAACAACAGTCAAGGCTAGAATTTTTGATTGTTCAGCAGCTGACGAAACGCTGCAAGTACCCGGCATACTTGCGTCTAACCAATTCATGCGGGAATTTAAAAAGTTCTTCAAAGTAGTAATTTCTGCTGCATAAGTGGCCGGAATCGGATTGGGATTGGGCCAAACATACACCCCTAAAATGGGATATAAATCATAGTGGCGTGTTCGTGCTTCTGTGGTTAATAAGGCGATTGAATCGATGTAATTATTTAAAAAGGTGGTGTTCAAGATTGTGGAACGTAATTCGAGCCAACGACATTTTAAATCATTTTTAAAGCGTGTATCTTGCATAAATTTATTCCACCAAAAAGGAACTTGTTGATCGGCTGTACCACATAAAGATCCGAAATCGTATGCCCATCCGGATGAAGATGTTGCTCCACAGTAATTCGCATTTTTGTAGGCAATATTAAAATCCCATACAGGTCCGGCATTTAGCTGACCTCCTTTACTTTCCTTATTTTTAAAGAGATAAGTGCTTAAGCGATACCCATCTACATTTTTACTAAGCTCGTTGATGATGAAGAAATCAATAAAAGAATTTACATCAATAAAATGACGGTAACCATTGATTGTATCAGTTAAACTGATGCTATTTAAAGCGTACTCAAAACTATCTACATAACTTTGAATATAGGATTCTTGCTGCACTTCAATTTCATCGTCTTTTGGATACTCATACTGATAAAAAATAGTTTGCCCGTTTGGATGTGCTGCCGGCAAATAATTGGAAGTCCAACCTCCCCCACCACTACCGGTGAACTTATCAATTTTAATAATATAGCCTCCGGTAAGTTCATCTCCCGTTACATCATTTGAATCTAACTCTGCAATATTGATGCGGTGCTTATCCCGTTTCAATTTTTCCATCAACACATAAATTCCTTGATATTGACCATTCACTACAAGTTCGCAAAACTTTGTTCGGGCTGCGTAATGGCCCATACGGCGACTTAAATCGTAGGTCAAAACATTGCGTGCAAAACTTTTATCGTTGTAGGGTGGATACAAAATCCAATCGTGTTCAGAGGGTAAACCCAACAAAGATGTATCTAACTCGGTACCTGAAGAATCACGCGTTTCTAATCCATAAGGCTTTTGTGCGAAACCTTGAGAGGTACTTCCGCGGTATTCAATTCCAATCTTATTGTTGTAATTGTTGAAAGGGTCGCTAAGGTTATTTCTAATTCCAACTCCATTGTAAATAATACCCATATCGGCAGTTATTTTGGGTTCATCTAAAATAGCCTGACCATTTGTATTTATTACAACAATTGGTAAATCGGATGAGGTAAATATTTTTGCCTTCGCAGGATTACTGCTAAAAACGATACGCCAATTTAATAAAGTACCTGCATCGGGTGCCGAAGAATCGAGAATGAGCAATTTCCAAGCTCCATTTCCAACCTGACCATTGTTTACAATTCCTAATTGACCTTGTGGTTTAAAACTTCCGCTATAGGGAGGGTTTGCATTAATAATACTTGCGGTGGTATTATTGTTAAAGCAAGTATTGGTATAATTATTTCCATTTCCACCGTTGGCAATTGATAAATCTACCACTGTTCCATCCGGCGCCAGCAAACGAATAGCTAAATCGCCAACATAGCCATGCGAAATATTTAGACAAACACTTTCCACACCAAACACAGTATCAATTGTGCTGATAGGTAAATTGCTGACAGTAATCGTAAAACTTGCTTGCGGTCCACCATCCGGAATACTGCCACCTATACCGTTATAGGTTTGAGCAAATGCGCAAAAATTCAAGATACAAAGAAGTAAGGCTGTTGTAAATTTATTCATCATGGGGGTTGGGTTAATAGTAGTTCTTAATAAACCGATATAAATTAAAATCAGGATTGTTTAGTTCTTGTTCTAGAATGCCGGCGAGCGTTGCTTTATTCACATCTTTCATACGGTAATTTTGAATGAGTTGAAAAGCTCTTTCTGCAAGCAACAATGCTTTATTTATGTTTTTTTTACTTAGTTGATGTTCCTGAATGCTAGCTACCAACTGTTCAATGCCTTCGTTTTGTGTAGCTACAGCTTTCACAATTCTGGGAATCCAACTATTTGCAGCATGTTCGTGCACCAGCAATTGTAAGTTTTTTAGGAAAATACTTGCACCCGGTCGGTCGGCTTTGTTGACCACATAAATATCGGCAATTTCCATAATTCCCGATTTAAGACTTTGCACTTCGTCGCCCGCTTCGGGCACCAACACTAAAACAGTTGTATCTGCAAGTCCGACTATTTCAATTTCAGATTGGCCTACACCAACTGTTTCTACTAGTACAAAATCAACACCGGATGCTTTCATCACATCGGTAATTTCTATTGTTTTTGCCGACAAGCCACCCAGGGAACCGCGTGTTGCAAGCGAACGAATAAACACTTTTGGATTCAAAAAATGGGCACTCATGCGCACTCTGTCGCCTAAGAGCGAACCATGATTGAAAGGAGAAGTTGGATCGATTGCAATTACACCTACTCTAAAATTTTGATTTGTGAGATGTTCTATCAACCCATTTATTAAAGTACTTTTACCTGCACCCGGAGGTCCTGTAATACCAATCACCGGAACGGTTTTACGGTGCTTTAATTTCAGCAATAAATCTTCATAACCGGCGATGTCATTTTCAACAATGGTAATGCAACGCGCTAAAGCACGCATATCGCCATTTTGCAAATCTAGAAGTAAGGTGTCGGTTTGATTCATGGTACTGAAAAGCAAATATAATCGGAATTCTCAAAAACAGTGTACTTCTCACTAAATTAGGGATTGGAAGCAACTAGTACAACTCAGGTAAATTGATACTTTTGCAAACAAATTCTTAGCGCAAAACTGCATGATACAGCTATCAGTTGTGATTATTACTTTTAATGAAGAACGCAACATTGCACGTTGTATTAACTCGGTAAAAGATATCGCTGATGACATTGTAGTGGTTGATTCTTTTTCGACAGACCAAACAAAAACTATTTGCAAGCAACCGGGTGTACGTTTTATAGAACATGCTTTTGAAAGCCATATTGAACAAAAAAACTGGGCAATTTCACAAGCGTTGTACCCACATATATTATCGCTCGATGCAGATGAAGCCATTGATGAAATATTAAAAAACGAATTGCAAAGAGTAAAAGCAAACTGGCAATTTGATGGATATGAAATGAATCGACTTACCAATTATTGCGGTAAATTTATTTATCATTCGGGCTGGTATCCCGATCGCAAACTTCGTTTATGGGATAGTCGCAAAGGTCGCTGGGGTGGCACCAATCCGCACGATCGATACGAATTCATTTCACCCACCTCTAGCTGCGGTTATTTAAAAGGAAATATATTGCATTATAGTTTTTATACTACCGACGAACATGATAAACAAGCAGCGAAGTTTGCATCTATTGCAGCATCTGCCATGTATCAGCAAGGCAAAAAAGCGAGCGGTATGAGTATTTTTTTGTCGCCCATTGCTCGTTTCTTTTCTTCCTATATTTTACAATTAGGGTTTTTGGATGGGAAGGCAGGCTTTCGAATTGCCTGGGTTTCGGCAAGGTATACTTATCAAAAATACACCCAGCTAATGCAATTGCAAAAAAAAGCTATTTAGCGCTAATTAATTTTGAGAATAAATCGGAATATTGCTTACTGATTACCTCTAATGAATGCTTTTTGAGTGCTGCCTCGTGCGCATTCTTTACCAAGGTATTTTTCAATTCGGGTTCATTGAGCACTCGGTTAATATTTGCAGCCAAGGCATCGGCATCCTTTACCCGGCTTAGTAAACCATTGCCTTCTACAACATCTGCCAAACCTCCTGCATTGGTAGATACAACCGGTACTTTATACATAAACGCATCAAGCACACTGCTGCCTAATCCTTCTTCTTCTGAGCTCATCACAAACACATCTAACACGCTAAACACATCTTCTACATTTTTATGAAATCCACCAATAATATATACCTCATTCAGCTGGTGTGCTGCAATTGCCTTTTTGGTTTCTTCCATTAAAATTCCATTTCCAAAATGATAAAAAACAAAATCCTGGCGCAGTTGGTAAAGCTTGTGAATAGCCTTCACCATGGTAAGTGGATCTTTGTGTTGCACAAAAGCAGCAGTAGTTCCTATTATTTTTTTGCCGTTGTTGTCGTGTCCGGAAATCAATTTTAAAGCTCTGTCCTTATTCAGATTTTTTTGTTCTACGACCTCCGAAATCAACGTAGTGTTGGTGATATTGGAAGCAGCAAGTATTTTTTGAATTGCTGGAGTTATCGCAACAATGCAA
This sequence comes from Bacteroidetes bacterium UBA4408, assembly GCA_002389785.1. Taxonomy (GTDB): domain Bacteria; phylum Bacteroidota; class Bacteroidia; order UBA4408; family UBA4408; genus UBA4408. Next base: position 2,253 of record DGQS01000160.1, on the reverse strand, counting down.
TTGGTTAATTTGTATTTAGTGATGGATAAAAATCCTTTGGGGACAAAATCAAGTCTGCGTGTATATACAACCTTTTTACCGTGAAACCATTTGGTGAACACTGCCAGTTGCTGAGTTTTGCTGGTTTGGCAATGTATAATATCAAAACTTCTTGACTTCACCATTAAAAAGTAAAGTAGTTGAAAATGGTTCTTTATAGTTTTGAAAGGTAGATTATTTCCAATGCAATGCTCTGCCAATGGGTAGCCGGCTCTACAAATGGTAAACGATTCGTTCCCTTGCAAGCGGTATCCTAGTAAATCATAGATAGTTTGCCGTTCGCCACCTCGCCAGGTTTTTTCGGTATTTAATTCAAGTATACGCAAGCTAAAAATTGGGGGTTAAAGTATGGTTATAATTTATTCATTCAAACCTGCTAAGGTCTTTTTCACAGCTGCCAGGTTCGGTATTTCACTAGCGTTTTCAAGTACTTCAACGTATTGTATAATTCCTTTTGAGTCTATTACAAAAGCCGAACGTTTTGAAACTCCTTTCATGTTTCCTAATCCAAAGGTTGTGTAAAGTGAGCCATATGCCATGGATGTTTCCTTATTGAAATCCGAAAGCAAGGTAAAGTTGAGACCTTGTTCATCCTTATATTTTGCCAGCGAAAACATCGAGTCAACTGAAATTCCAATTACTTCTGCATCGAGGTTATTGTAGTCAGAAATTTCATCGCGTACCGAACAAAGTTCTTTCGTACAGGTGCCGGTAAATGCAAAAGGAAAAAACAAGAGCACAACTTTTTTACCTTGTAAATTTTGTAACCGAATCTCTTTTTTTTCGCTGCTGTAAAGTGCAAATTCAGGGGCCTTATCTCCTATTTTTAATTGCATAACTGAAGTTGAATAATTAAAATTTTTTACCAATTAAAATTCACTTTCCGATTTAAATCAGGTGGACTAAAATACTATTTATTATTTAGCAAGCGATTTCGATAGTATGCATTTTAAGATTTGGTATTGCATGTTTTACTTAGTGCAAAAAGAACTTCGATTTAACTTTATATGAAGGCCTTGCTTTAAAAATTAAATAAGGACCAACTATTCAGTGGTGAACAATTACTGATGAGCAGAGATGCGTATTGCTTTATAATTTCTATGTTGTGCAAAAAAAAGCAGCGCAAACAATCATGTTTGCGCTGCTGAAAACTTATTATGCAATTATTTAGATTTGCGTTTACGTTCGTTTTCGTCAAGAATTATTTTACGCATACGAATAGAAGCAGGAGTTAATTCAACGTATTCATCTTCCTGTATGTACTCCATCGCTTCTTCTAAAGAAAACTTAACTGCCGGTGCAATCTTCATTTTTTCATCACTTCCGCTTGCGCGCATATTGGTAAGCTTTTTTGTTTTAGTGATGTTTACGGCTAAGTCATCCGGTCGTGTGTGTTCACCAATAACTTGTCCGGCATATATTTCTTCAGTAGGATCAATAAAAAAGAATCCTCTATCTTGTAATTTATCAATGGAATAAGCAATTGCAGTTCCTTGTTCCATCGAAATAAGCGAACCACTGATTCTTCCATTAATTTCGCCCTTCCAAGGTTCATAAGCTTTAAAGCGGTGTGCCATAATAGCTTCACCGGCTGTAGCAGTCAATACCTTGTTTCGTAATCCCATAATTCCACGTGAAGGAATAGAAAACTCCAGGTGTATCATATCGCCTTTTGGCTCCATAATTAACATGTCGCCTTTTCGCTGACTCACCAATTCAATTACTTTACCCGACACCGGTTCAGGCACATCAACTGTTAATACTTCAATTGGTTCACATTTTACACCATCAATTTCTTTAATTAATACCTGGGGTTGTCCAACTTGCAGTTCGTACCCTTCACGACGCATGGTTTCAATTAAAATAGACAAGTGTAAAATGCCTCGGCCAAATACAAGATAAGCATCAGCAGAATCGGTTTCTTCTACGCGTAATGCAAGGTTTTTCTCGATTTCTTTAAATAAGCGATCGCGCAAGTGACGGGAGGTAACAAATTTACCCTCCTTGCCGAAGAATGGTGAGTTGTTGATGGTGAAAAGCATATTCATAGTTGGCTCATCAACTGCTACCGGTTTTAACGCTTCAGGATTCTCAAAATCTGCAACTGTATCACCGAGTTCAAAAGCCTCAAGTCCCATGATTGCGCAAATGTCACCGGATTTAACTTCCTGAACTTTGGTTTTACCCAAACCTTCAAAAGTCATTAATTCCTTT
>DGQS01000134.1 GCA_002389785.1 Bacteroidetes bacterium UBA4408 | reverse complement strand
AAAGGAATAATTTTATTACCGGTTCTATCAAAAATTACCATATCTTTTGTGCCATCGAGATTTAAATCGAGCTCTGAAAATTGTCCGTAATTAATTCCACCGGCCCAAGGATTTTGTAGGGTACTTCCATTAATTTTAACTTCCACTGAATCGTAGCGATCGAAAGCTATTTGTGCATTTACTGAAAGTGATAAAATGCAACAGATTGAAAATAAGGTATTTTTTAAAAACATGAGGGTTAAGGTTTTTTACAAAATTAGTTTTTTTAGCCAATTTAAAAGCTTTAGAACAAAGATTTTAAAAGCATTAGCTGTCGATCTTGTTTTTATTTTAGAATGTAAGCGAGGCGATGAAAATTTAAGAAAATTGCAGAGAACTATAAATTTGCTGTAATTTCAATTAGCTTTGCAGCGAAAATATTTCGTCACATGACATTGTTGTTTTTAAACATGGGTGGAGGAGAAGTAGTACTAATTATGTTGGTAGTATTGCTTTTTTTTGGATCAAAAAATATCCCAAGTCTAGCTCGCGGATTAGGCAGAGCCATGCGTGAATTTCAGGAAGCATCCGATGGAATTAAACGCGAAATTGAGCAAACAGCAAAACCGGTAAAGGCAAATCTCGATCAATTGCACGATGAGTGGAACAGTACTGTGGATTCGGTGAAAAAGGAGGTTGAAAAAGCAGCTGAACCAACTGATAAGGAAATTAAAAGCTAACTGTTTTTGAAAGAATTGTAAAGTAGCTGCTTGGTAGGTTCTATCTGTATTCTGGTAAACAATTGTATTTTTGAATGGAGTGAAAGTTTGGCAACGTAGTAGCTTCAAAAAATCCCTAATTGAATAAGGAATTAAAAAAAATTATTGGAGCTTATTGAATTTTATTTAATTTAGCCACCCAATAAAACAAATAAACCCTTATGAAAGTTTTTAAAATCTTTACAAGTATTTCTTTGGTTGTCGCATTATCATTCACTGCGAATGCTCAAAAAGGTGCATCAAAAGAAGCCGACAAAGCCTTTAACAGTTTTGAGTATTACAAAGCGATTGACCTATACAAAAAAGCCTCTACAAAAGAGAAAAGCAAGGCAAACAGAGCTGAGATTTTATATAAAACTGCTGAATGTTATCGATTGACGGGTGACAATAAACAAGCAGAAGTATTTTATGCAAAAGCCATTAAGGCAAAGTATGCAGACCCATTGGCACAGTTGCGATTGGCTGATGCGATTAAAGCCAACGGCCGTTATAACGACGCAATCATCGAATACGATAAATACAAAGCATTGGCACCCAGTGATCCAAGAGGAGATATGGGCTCAAAATCAAGTGCCGAAGCTCAAAAATGGAAAGATACTCCAACACGTTTTCAAGTAAATAACTTGGCTCAAATTAATTCAGGATCAAGTGATTTTGCTCCAACCTATATCGATCGTAAATACAGCACCATTTATTTTACTTCCATGCGTGAGGGTTCAACCGGTAATGCAACCGACAATACAATTGGTCAAAGCTTTAGCGATGTGTATGAAGTAAAAGTAGACAAGAAAGGGAAGTGGAGTACTCCTACACCAATTGATAAAACTATCAATTCTCAGTACAACGAAGGTGCATCCATTGTAAATAAGAAGGGAACCAAAATTTACTTCACCCGCTGCGATGTTGTAAAAAAGAAATTTATGGGCTGTAAAATTATGATGGCCGATAAAATGGGAACTGCTTGGGGAACTCCACAAGATATTGTGTTAACTACTGATACATTTACTGTTGGTCACCCGGCAATTAATGTAGACGAAACAAAATTGTATTTTTCATCAGACATGCCGGGCGGTATGGGTGGTAAAGACCTTTGGGTAAGTACTTACGATAAAGGAGCTCGTAAATGGGGAGAACCGGTTAACATGGGTGGAAAAATTAACACCGAAGGAGATGAAATGTATCCATTTATTCGCGATAACGGTGATTTATATTATGCTTCCAACGGTTTAGCCGGAATGGGAGGGTTGGATATTTTTATGTGTGCTAAGAACGGTGAAAACTTCGCAGCACCAGAAAATATGAAGTATCCAATTAATTCGCCTGCAGATGATTTTGGGTTAATTTACGAAGCTAAATCAAACAGAGGTTATCTTTCTTCAGCACGTGAAGGTGGTAAAGGAGCCGACGATATTTGGTCATTTACTATGCCTCCATTGGTTTACAGTGTAATGGGTAAGGTACTGGATGTGGATACAAAAGAGCCAATTGTTGGCGCTGTGGTTAAATTAATTGGTAGTGATGGATCAAGTGTTGAGCAAACAACCGATGCAAAAGGTGCTTATAATTTTGATGCAACACCGGATGGAAAGCGTTATGTAACTCAAAATGTATCGTATACCTTAAGTTCTGTAATGGATCAATATTTAGGTGATAAAGGAACATTTACCACAGTTGGATCAGAAGTAGCTACTGCATTTACAAAAGACTTATTATTAAAATCCATCAAAAAGGGTCCAATTCGTTTGCCGGACATTTTGTACGATTTATCAAAGTGGGATTTGAAACCTCAGTACCAGGATTCATTAAATGGTTTGATAAAAACGTTAGAGGATAATCCAAACATTACGATTGAATTAGGTTCACATACCGATACCCGTGATAACAATAAGAACAACGCCGTACTTTCTCAAAAACGTGCACAATCTGTTGTTGATTACCTTGTTTCTAAAGGCATTGCGGCTGATCGTTTAACAGCTAAAGGTTATGGCGAAGAGCGTCCTTTAATTAAAGATGCTGAGATTGCAAAGTTAAAGTCAACCGAAGAAAAAGAAGCTGCACATCAAAAGAACCGTCGTTCCGAATTTAAAGTTTTGCGTAACGATTACGTTCCTAAAGTAGATCCGAATGCACCGAAAGTAGCTCCAAAAGTGATGGATGCCAGTGGTGAAGAGGAAGAAAAAGACGGCGAGTAATTATTTTTAAGAATAGTTTAATGCGTCCCGTTTTTCATGGAAGAACGGGACGCTTTTTTTTTAGAGAATATGCAAGATAGCAGATATAATCAGCGAGGTGTTTCAGCTTCAAAAGAAGATGTGCATACAGCCATAAAAAATACCGATAAAGGAATTTTCCCAAAAGCATTTTGTAAAATAGTTCCTGATTTTTTAAGTGGCGACGAAAATTACTGTGTAGTGATGCATGCCGATGGAGCAGGTACCAAATCTTCACTGGCATACATGTATTGGAAAGAAACCGGCGATAATAGTGTATGGAAAGGAATTGCTCAAGATGCGATAGTCATGAATACGGATGATTTGTTGTGCGTGGGAGCTATCGATAATATTTTATTGTCATCCACCATCGGTAGAAATAAAAATCTGATTCCCGGCGAAGTAATTTCGGAACTAATAAAAGGAACCGAGGAAATACTTGCTCAATTGCGCAGCTATGGAATTGGTATTCACAGTACAGGAGGCGAAACTGCCGATGTTGGCGATTTGGTGCGCACCATCATAGTTGATTCAACAGTGGTTTGCCGCATGAAACGCAGCGATGTAATATCCAATCATACCATACAAGCAGGAGATGTAATTGTGGGATTGGCCAGCCATGGTAAAGCTATTTATGAAAACGAATACAATGGGGGAATGGGCAGCAACGGATTAACAAGTGCACGACACGATGTGTTTGGTAATTACTATGCGGCAAAGTATGCCGAGAGTTTCGATACCGCCATTCCTTCTGAATTGGTGTATTCAGGTAAATGTAAATTAACTGATAAAATTAGTACTGAAGCAGGGGAGGTTTCGGCCGGTAAATTGGTATTATCGCCCACACGCACCTATGCGCCGGTGATGAAAGCGATTCTTGAAAAATACCGCAAAAGTATTCATGGCTTGGTGCATTGCAGTGGGGGTGGACAAACCAAAGTATTACACTTTATAGATAATCTACATATTATTAAAAATAACCTTTTTGCACTTCCTCCGTTGTTCAAACTCATACACGAACAATCGAACACACCATTTGCCGAAATGTACAAAGTGTTTAACATGGGGCATCGCATGGAGATTTATGTGAATCCTGATTTAGCAGAGGAACTCATTACGCTCTCAAAATCCTTTGGAGTGGACGCACAAATTATTGGGCGGGTGGAAGCATCGGCAACAAAAAAACTCACCATAGAAAGTGAGTTTGGGATATTTGAGTATTCCTAAATTTTTGTAGAAAGGTTAATAAAACAACTCAAACATTTGAGTGATTAACTTAAGCAGTTTTTTTTCTGTAAAGGTAAATATTACAATGATTTATGAAATCAAAACAACGTGAAGTTGCGTTTCAATAACTCAATTCGACTGTAAGCCAACCCTTATTACTTTATTTTATCTCTTTTAAAGCTGCAACAATGTATTCGTAATCTTCTTTCACCATGCGGTTGTGTAAAGGAATACTCATTGAATATTCGTTACAAGCGTAGGCTCCCGGAAAATCGTTTGGCTTAATTGAAAAGGTATTTGCATAAAAGTTCAACATGTGCACGGCATGAGTACCGGGGCGTGTAGCAATGCCTTTTTGTTGAAGCAATTCCATTAAATCGTTTCGTTTTATGGGAGCTGTTTTTTCGTCAATCATCAACACAAACGATTGCCAGCCATGCTTATAATCGCTAGCAACTTGTGGGGTGCGCAACCATTCAATAGAAGCCAATTCCTTGCTATAATATTCAGCCCAAGCTTGACGTTCGTCAATGTATTGGTCTAATTTCTTTAGTTGTACTACTCCAACAGCGCCTTGTAAATCGGTCATACGGTAATTGTAGCCAACCATATCAAACTCCGGCAATATGTATGGTTTAGGACCTTTGTGGCGTTGTTCTTCGCTGATACTGGCTCCGTGGTTGCGTAACATATTTAGCTTTTCAGCCAAGGCATCATCGTTTGTTGTAAGCATTCCTCCTTCGCCGGTTGTAACCGATTTGCGCGGATGAAACGAAAAGCAACCTATGTCGCCCAAGCTTCCTGCAGGTCGGTTTTTGTATCCGGCACCGGCAGCGCAAGCGCCATCTTCAACTATTTTCAACTTGGGAGCAATTCGTTTTATTTCATCTATATCGGCACACAATCCAAACAAGTGAACCGGAATAATGGCTTTGCTTTTAGCAGTTAACTTTTTAGCGACATCAGCAGGATCCACATTAAAGGTTACCGGGTTTACGTCCACAAATACGGGAGTTGCACCACAATACATAATTGCATTGGCCGTACTTACCCAAGTAAAGGCAGGCACAAGTACTTCATCTCCTGCTTTTATTCCCAATGCTACCAAGGCCAAATGCAAGGCTGTGGTACAATTGCTTACAGCGATGGCATGCTTAACTTGGTGACGTTCGGCAAATATTTTTTCCATTTCGGCCACTCGAGGTCCCTGTGTTAACCAACCGCTAAATATAGGACCTTTTAATGCTTCCCATTCTTCTTGTCCGGTTGTAGGTAAGGAGATGGCAATGTTTCTTTTTTCGGCAACTGCTTTATTTTCCATTGTTTGTTTGATGCTTGAGTTGTGAGTGTTTTTTTAAGCGAGTGTTTTTGTTTTCATGGTTTTATTGCGCCATTCAATCAGTTTGCTTAACCCATCTACCAGTGAATATTTATAACTAAATCCAATTTCTTCTTTGGCTTTTACAGCTGAACCAATTCGGTTTTGAACCAAGGCACGCGCATCATCAGCACTGTAGGGAACATATTTAACTTTCAGTTCTGATTTTTTTAAATCCAAAATAGTATCACACAATTGCTTGATGGTGGTTTGTATTTCGGTACCTACGTTATAAAAGCCATACTTAGTGCTGCTTTTAAGTGCAGCCACATTGCATCTGGCAACATCTTCAACATAAATAAAATCATAAGCTTGAGAACCATCTCCATTAATAGAAGGAGCTTCGTTAGCATCTATTTTGTTCAACATAATTGGAATTACACCGCTGTATACCGCATGCTGATCTTGTCCCGGACCATACACATTCATGTAACGAAGTCCGATTACTTCCAAGCCATAACGGTCGTTGTAAGCAGTGCACATCGCTTCGCCGGCAATTTTTGTAGAGCCATAAAAGTTTTTGTTGTTGAAAGGATGATCTTCGGTCATGGGCACTTGCACCGCATCGCCATATACAGAAGCTGAAGACGAGTAAATTAATTTTTTGATTTTATTTTTTACACAAGCTTCTAATACGTTGAATGTACCGGCAATGTTTACATCAAAAGCAGTTCTTGGGTAATCTTTGCAATGCAACAACCACATGGCAGCTAAATGAAATACATAATCACAACCAGCCATAGCATCGTTTAAAATATCGGTTTCGCGCACATCGCCTCCCATTGGATAAATGCTGCAACGTGCGTCTTTCAACGATTCTTTGATATTGTCCATTTTTCCACGTGCAAAGTTGTCGTAAATAATTACTTCTTTCACAGGTTCCTTTAATAGTTCGGCAACCACAAAGCCACCAATAAATCCGGCACCTCCAATAACTAATACTTTTTTGTCTTTTAATTCCATGTCTTGTTAATTTAAAAATTTATATTTCCAATTGGTAGCCGGTTCCACGTATCCGTGCACAGTTTCCCAAGGATAATCTTCGCCTTTATTGAGTCCTATTTTATCAACAGTAAGCAAGTAAACATTTTCTACCCAATCGAGCGTAAATCCTGATTTTGAAATAGAAATACCGGCTGTGATATAAAAATTTCCGGGTAGCAATTTGGCGTCTACTTCTATTTCAATGTGATGTTTTCCTTTTTCAAAGTTTTTGCTTTCGTGTACTGAAAAGTTTTTATCGGTTGAATACAAAAAGTTTTCGCCCGATGTGGTACCAATCATTACACTCACAGTTGTTTCGGTTAAATTTTTAGTAGCATCAAATTCTAAATGTATTTTAAATTTTTCACCAAAAGGCAATTGTTTCATCACATTGTTATCAAAATCGGTGATATACACTTTCCTGAAACGTGCGTCTCCATTGCCATACACACGTTTAAAATCGTCGGGTATTTCGCCGGTTTCAGCAATTTTTTTGTTTTCAGCAAGGTATTCCGTAATAACCGGTTCAATTAAACCTGATTTTAAAACGGTTCCGTTTTGCAGGTAAAGTCCTTTTGTACAAAGCGATTTAATGGCGGCAATGTTATGGCTTACAAAAAGCACGGTGCGTCCTTGACCTGAAACATCTTTCATTTTGCCCATGCATTTTTTTTGAAACTCGGCATCTCCAACTGCCAATACTTCGTCAACGATTAATATTTCGGGTTCGAGATGAGCGGCAACTGCAAAGGCCAATCGCACGTACATTCCGCTACTGTAGCGTTTTACAGGAGTGTCAATAAATTTAGAAACCCCGCTGAATTCGACAATTTCGTCAAACTTGCTGCGGATTTCGGTTTTGCTCATTCCTAGGATGGCGCCATTTAAAAATAAATTTTCGCGTCCGGTGAGTTCAGGATGAAAGCCGGTTCCAACTTCGAGTAAACTGGCAATGCGTCCTTTTACTTTGTAATTTCCGGAAGTAGGAGAGGTAATTCGTGATAATACTTTTAACAAGGTTGATTTACCGGCGCCGTTTTTTCCGATGATACCAAGAACATCGCCTTGATTGACATCAAACGAAATATCTTTTAATGCCCAAAATTCAGGATTTTTACTGTCAAAAGTTTTAGCATCAATTTTAGCATTGGGATTTTCTTTTCCGCGCAAGCGTGCCCAAGCAGCATTTAAATCCTGCGAAAGCGAGCCACTACCAATGTTACCAAGAACATATCGTTTGCTTAAATTTTCAACTTTTATAACTGTATCCGACATACTTTTTTCTGGTTAATGAACACATTAACACATTCATTAGTAAACTTTCTTCTCCATTTTTCCAACACACTCCTTCAACTTCGCTCGGGATGACCCTTTTTAATATTATTCAATTAACTCATTAACACAAAAGCTAATTAAACAGTATCCATAAAATTCTTCTCAACTTTATTAAAAAATAGTACCCCAATAAAAAGTATACTCAACGAAAAAATGGCGCTATAAGCTAAGTGCATAAAATTTAAATTACCCGATCCTAAAAAGGCGTATCGAAAAGTTTCAATTACAGAACTCATAGGATTTAAGGAAATATAAAATTGAGCTTTAGGTGATAACAAGCTCATGGGATAAATAACCGGAGTAGCATACATCATCAATTGTACTCCAAAAGTTACCAAAAATCGTAAATCGCGGTACTTGGTAGTCATCGAAGATATAATGATTCCCATGCCCAGTCCTAAGCAAGCCATGATTAACAGTAAGAAAGGCAGTAGCAACAAAGCTGCATTTGGATGCACAACGGTACCGGTGGCGATGAAATAAACATAGAATCCTAAAAAGAGTAAAAATTGGATAAAATATGTTACCAAATTTGAAATAACTATGGATACAGGCACAGCCATTCGAGGAAAGTATACTTTTCCAAAAATGTGCGCATTGCCAATAAAAGTATTGGAAGTTTTATTGAGACATTCGGCGAAGTAGTTCCAGCTAACAAGTCCGGAAAGGTAAAACAACATTTGAGGAATTCCATCGGTAGGAATCTTCGCAATATTTCCAAAAATAATGGTGAAGGTAAGCGTGGTTAAAACAGGTTGAATAATGAACCACAGAGGTCCTAAAATAGTTTGCTTGTAGGTACTTACAAAATCGCGGCGAACAAAAAGCATTACCAAATCGCGGTAGCGCCAGAGTTCTGCTAATCGAAGGTCGAATGGATTAACTTCCGGTTTTACAACCAGTGTCCATTTTTCATCCGAATCATGTGTAACATTCATAATGCTTTAAGCTAAAAAATTGCCGTGATTTAACTCACAAAAAAATTGGCTGCAAAGATAGAAAAATTAGTGCTTTGAGCAAGGTCAATTTGCATTCAAATTAAACAGGATAATATTAGAAATCTTTCTTAAGATTCGAATTGTAATATTTGAATAAATTGTACAAACAGAATTATGAATGTTCTTAAAGTCTATTCCTTTTGTGTGTAATTATTACATCTGCAATAATTACTTGATTTTTAGAATTGATCATTTAATTGATTCGAAAAATAAGGGCACAAAGAATTAACTTTATGCCCTTCAAAAACAATAGATTAAAATAATTAGGCAAGTTGCGCCTTTATAATATTCAGCGCACCACCGGCCTTAAACCACTCAATTTGCTGTGCATTATAAGTATGGTTCACTTTAAATTCATCTTTGCTGCCATCTTTATGATTGCACACCATTGTTAAAGCTACACCCGGACTAAAATTGGTTAAGCCAAGTATGTCGATAGTATCGTCTTCCAGAATCTTGTTGTAATCGTCTTTATTTATGAAAGTTAAAGCCAACATACCCTGCTTTTTCAAATTGGTTTCGTGGATACGAGCAAACGATTTTACGAGCACCGCACGTACACCCAAGTGCCGTGGCTCCATGGCGGCATGTTCGCGAGAAGAACCTTCTCCATAATTTTCATCACCAACCACTATGCTTCCTACTTTGGCTGCTTTGTATGCACGCTGAACCGCAGGAACAGAGCCGTATTCACCGGTTAATTGATTTTTTACAGAATCGGTTTTTTCAGTAAAAAAGTTCACAGCACCAATTAACATGTTGTTTGAAATATTGTCTAAATGCCCACGGAATTTTAACCAAGGTCCTGCCATCGAAATATGATCGGTAGTACATTTTCCTTTGGCTTTAA
>DGQS01000030.1 GCA_002389785.1 Bacteroidetes bacterium UBA4408 | reverse complement strand
ATTAACCTGCTCAATCATTGCCGGTGCTGCCAATAATCAGCTTTGGGATGAGGTTGTACATGGCAATATGTGCAAGGAACGTGGAATTATTTGGGCGCCTGATTTCTTAATCAATGCAGGAGGTTTAATTAATGTGTACTCTGAATTACATGGATATAACCGTGAAAAAGCGTTAGCTCAAGCTGAAAAAATATACGACCTAACCGCGAACATTTTAAAGCAAGCCAAAAAAGATAATACAACCACAATTGAAGCAGCTAAGTCAATGGCCAAAAAACGCATTGCCGATAAAGTTGCCGCATCGAAATAATTCAACCTACTAATACACGTTCTTTTCCTTATTTAATGCTAAACAGACGACACTTACGAATAAAAGTAATGCAAGCTTTATATGCTTTTTTACAAGCGGATAATCATGACTTGTCAAAAGCCGAAAAGCAATTGCATGCCAGCATTGATAAGGTGTATGAACTTTATGTGTTCATCCTATCCTTACTTCCCGAATTGCGTGATTTTGCGCTTAAAAGTCAGGAAGAGGCTAAATTAAAACGATTACCTACTCAAGAAGATTTGCATCCCAATACCCGTTTTGTTGCTAACAAAGCCATTTCGGCTATTGGCGATAATAAGGCCTTTCAGCGTGCAGTAAACGGTTACAAAATTTCATGGAGCAATGAACAAGAACTGATTAAAAAAATATTTCTTGAAATAAAAGCTTCCGAACTTTACACGAACTACCTGCAAGAAGCATCTGTAAATTATGCACAGGACCGTGAGTTTTTAGCTAAAATTGTTAAGGGAATTCTCGAAGATTTTGAGCCACTCAATTATTTCTTCGAAGAAAAGAGCATTATTTGGACCGATGATTTTGATTTGGCATTTTCGATGGTCATTAAAACCATTAAACAAATTCCTGAAAATAAACCGGATGAAAACTTTATGTTGCCCCTTTACAAAGATGAAGCAGATGATAAAGCTTTTATGCTGGATTTATTTCGTAAGACAATTTTGAACAATGAAGCCTACGAAAAATTAATCGGCGAAAAAACTCAAAACTGGGAAGTAGAACGAATTGCCATGATGGATGTGTTGTTGATGAAAATGGCAATTACCGAAATCTTAAATTTTTCAACCATTCCTACCAAAGTATCACTGAACGAATACATTGAACTTTCTAAAAATTATAGTACTCCAAAAAGTCAGGTCTTTGTTAACGGTATATTAGATAAACTTTTAGCCGATTTTAAAGCCAATGGTGAGCTTAAAAAAACGGGGCGAGGTTTAATGGAATAATCGAAGAAACCTCGTTTTGAAATTTCTTTGATTTTTAGTAAACTTGTTCAAGCTAATTATGATCTAAGCTGAATATTAACCCTAAAAATCAATTCTATGAAAACAAAATACTACTTTTTACTGATTATATCCACCTTGCTGTTTATTGATGCAAAGGCTCAACCTTCGTACTATGCTCCGGTTCCTTACTATACAGGTTTCGAAAACAATGCACTCGATAGCAATTGGTATACAACGTCTTCCTTGCCCGGCGGGCGGATTCAAGTTTGGTCAAATAGTTCATTTTCGGCTGCATCTTCACCAAACTAAAATTATTGGTTGGGAATGGACATTGCGCCTCCGGCAGGTACCTACATATTAAATGATGCCTGGCTTGGATTAAATGCGCTTGGTGCATCCAATTTACATTTGCGTTTTTGGTGGTCGGAATGGAACGATGAAACTGAACCACAAGACGGAATTTACCTATCGGATGACGGAGGAACTACCTTTACAAAAGTAATCGACTTAAATGGCGCCAGTTTTACCGACCTTACCTGGCGTTCCTACGATTATAACTTAGATAGCATGAATACTGCACATGGATTGAGCTATACCGCAAACTATGTCATTAAATTTTCGCAGTACGATAATTATTATTTTTCAGGAGGAAACGACGGGTTTTTATTTGATGAAATTAGCATAGATCAACCAACATCTATTCGCAAAATCGCAAGCGAGAAACTAGTTATTTATCCCAATCCGGCAACCTCACAACTGCATGTAAATTTTGGAAAAACGCTTGATCTTGCTAGCATAAAAATAAAAAACATGTTGGGTGAAACGATAACTGAACAGGAATATCAAAATTGCTCAACTGCAGCAATTAAGCTTGATTCAGAAGCCGGAATATATTTTCTTGAGCTTACTAGTAAAGAAGGAGTTCAGCTAATCAAATTTTCGAAGCTGTAATTTATTTTACTTCATAAGTGTTGATTATATCATCAAATTATACCAATTGTTGGTATAATTTAATGATTGGTTTATGCGGTATTTATTGTATTACCGTTATAAAAATTAACTTTTATTAATCCGGAATTTGTATAGTACAATTGAAAATATTGGATACTTTTGCGCCACAAAAAATAGCAATCCAGTATATTCAATTAAAATGAAAGCTTATCACTATCCTATTGCAGTTGCATTATTGTTGGCTATGAATGTCCTCACTTCCTGCAAAAGCAAAACCGAATCAAACGGACAAGTATCTACCGATTTAGTAAACAACCCTGTATCGGCAAGCGGTACAAGCGACGAAGAGAATGTTGCTTTGGTTGAATTTGAAAGTGAAACACACGATTTTGGAAAAATAACCGAAGGCGAAAAAGTATCGTATGCTTTTAAATTTAAAAACTCGGGCAAAGCCGATCTAATCATTTCAGATGCAAAGGGAAGTTGCGGATGTACCGTTCCACAATGGCCTAAAAATCCAATTGCACCGGGAGGTTCAGGTGTCATCGATGTTACGTTTGATAGTCGAGGAAAATCGGGCATGCAAAACAAAACCGTAACCTTGATTACAAACGCAATTCCTAATACCAAAGTACTTACAGTTAGCGGTGAAGTTACTGCAGCTGCACATTAATCAAAAAACGAATAACAAACCATACACAAACATGCTACATCAAATTATCTTAATGAGTCAACCACAAGGTGGAAATGCAAATCCGATTATGAATTTTTTACCCATCATTTTAATCGTGGTGGTATTTTATTTTTTCATGATTCGTCCGCAAATGAAAAAAGCCAAAGACCAACAAAAATTTAGAGAAGCCATCAAAAAAGGCGACCGCATTGTTACTATTGGCGGCATACACGGTAAAATTGTTGAAGTAGCCGATAAAACTTTTATCATTGAAGTTGAAGGCGGTGTTAAATTAAAAATTGAACGCACTGCTGTTTCTATGGATAGCTCAACCTTACTAGGAGCACAAAACAATCAATAGTTTTTTTACATTCGCATACATGAATGCGATAAAAAATAAAAGGTATGTAACTCGTTTTTTTAAAAATCGGTTGCATGCCTTTTATTTTTTTAGTCAATGGCTAGGAATTGCTGATTTACGGTTTATTTCATTTTCATTTTCAGCTTCATCACAATTTAGTTCTTATCCTAAGAAACTTATAAAATTTTATGGGGAGCTTGTATATTGCGCTTGTTATCAAGTAATTTTTGATTCAAAAAATAGTAATTGCTTTTACAACCATACTATTTTACTGCAGTATCTTTTAAAACTGCAAACAAAGCACAAAAAAATTTTTGATCAACTAATTGCTCCTTACTTTTTTTCAACTTCAATATTCAAAGAGTACAAAAAAAGGAATACCCATTGGCTGTTAGTTGAAGTCAACAAACTTTACAAAAAGCATTAATTTATTAACCGGAACATGCATTTCCAATTGAATAAATGAAACACCAGGTAAAATCAGTATTAAGCCTTTTAAAATCGGGGAATCAAAATGCAGCGAGCAATCGTTGGGTTACATTTTTATATTGTTTGCTAATTGCTTTTTTATTTTGGTTGTTGATTGTATTTTCAAACGAATACAAAGCTCCCGTGAGTTTTAATTTGCGCTATATTAATTTCCCACAAGATAAAATGCTGGCCAATAAACTCCCAGGACGTGTGGATATAGAAATTACCACCAGCGGATTTACTTTTTTAGGATTTTATTTTAATCGGCTAAACGATACGCTCTATTTGGATGTAAGCAAACTACGAAAAAACAAAAACGAGCAAGATTATTATTTGCCCGGCTATTCGCAAGCACAGCAATTTGAAGCACAATTAGGAAACCAATTAAAGATTTCGAAAATTGATTTAGATACCTTACATTTTTATTTTGACAAAAAAATAACCAAGGTTGTTCCGGTAAGATTAAATCTTAATTACGAATTTGAAAAGCAATTTCAACTAAGTGGAAAAATAGAATTAAAACCTTCAAAAATTGTGCTCAGTGGTCCCGCTTCGGTGATGAATAACCTGGTTGAATTAAATACCCAACAGTTAAATTTTAAGGGATTAAACAAAACAATATTAAGAGCTGCCGATATTATTATTCCTGCTGAATTGAACAGTATTGATTTTTCTACCAAAAAAGTGGTAGTAAAAATTCCGGTCGAAAAATTTACTGAAGGTACCTTGGAATTACCGGTTGAGGTTTTAAATGTACCTGAGCAATATCAGTTAAAAACATTTCCTTCAAGGGTAAAAATCACTTACCTGGTTGGCTTAAGTAATTATCAGAAAGTGAGTGCCGATCAGTTTTCGTTACTGGCTTATTACGATGCAAAAGATGAAGAAGCAAGCTCCTTAAAATTGAAGCTAGTAAAGTTTCCTGAAATTGTACGGCAAGTAAAAATTGAAACTGAAAACGTTGAATTTATTTTGAAAAAGAAATGATACAACTGTGCATTACCGGAGGCATCGGTAGCGGAAAAACTACTTCTTGCAGAATATTAGAGCAATTTGATATTCCGGTATTTTATGCCGACGATGTAGCGAAAAACCTGCTTCAAACACCTAAAATTCAAACCTTGGTTCAACAAACTTTTGGGGATGCTGTTTGCTCAAATGGTAGCGTGGATAAGCAAAAATTGGCCACTATTGTTTTTGGAAACGAAAAAAAGCTCAACCAACTAAATTCTATGATACATCCCGCTGTTGCCGAAAATTACGCCATGTGGCTAAGGCAACATCAAAGCAAAAAAATAGTAGCTAAAGAAGCTGCCATCTTGTTTGAAAGTGGAAGTTATAAGCAATGCGACAAAATTATATGTGTATACGCACCTGCAAAAGTTCGAATTCAAAGAGTTATGTTACGATCACAACTAAGCAAGGAAGAAGTGAAGGCTCGCATGAAAAAACAGCTTCCTGAAAGTGAAAAAATAAAACGTTCCGATTTTGTTATCTACAACGACGATAAACGATTGGTGATACCGCAGGTGACGAAAGTATTGGATAAACTTGACCAACACTAATTTGCTACTTTAACCCCAATTTTAAACCTACTAATACTTGTCTATGAGAAAAATAATAAGCTTTGTTCATGTATCACTCGATGGATTTGTTGCCGGACCCAATGGTGAAATGGACTGGATTAAATTAGAAGATGAAATTTTTGATCATGTGGAAAAACGCATTAGCAAAAGCGATACAGCTTTGTATGGAAGGGTAACCTATGAACTTATGGAGAGTTATTGGCCTACTGCAGCTGATAAGCCAAACGCAACGAAGCACGACAAGGAACACGCCTTGTGGTATAGTAAGTCAACTAAAGTAGTTATCTCAAGAAGTAGGGAGAATTCAGGCGCAAACAATACAAAAATAATCGGTGATAATCTGTCAGAAAATATTCTTCAACTGAAAAAACAGCCGGGTAATGAACTATTGCTTTTTGGAAGCCCTAGCGCAACACATTCACTCATGCAACTAAATTTAATAGATGGCTATTGGCTATTTGTTAATCCGGTTGTACTCGGAAAGGGGATTCCATTGTTTGCAAACATTCAGGACAAAACATTGCTCACTTTACAATCGACTAAGGTGTTCGAATGCGGGGTGGTAGAATTAAATTATACAACATAAACGGTTTAGCGTTTAAGCATCTATAAATTGTTTTGTTGATTTGCCAATTTTCTGACACTATATCCTTTGAAATAAATAAAGTGTCAACAAAAATTGATTTATTTTTAACAGGTTATTTTTTGCTGCATGAAAAATTCACTTTTCACTTCCCTTAACGCAGTATTACTAATACTAATAGCAGCATTGATACTGCGTTTTTGTTATTGGAAAAATAATTCCGTTAACGGCTACAATGCCACCTCCTGGGATGCTTTTGGTTATTACATGTATCAACCGGCAATCTTTATTTATCAGGATATAAAAAATCTTGAATGGGTTCCTCAAATTGATTCAACCTATCATGTTAGCGGTGGAAAATTTTATCAGGCACAAAAGGCTTCAAACGGAAATTATGTTTTTAAATACTTAGGAGGAATATGCATATTGCAAGTACCCTTCTTTTTCATTGGCCACACGCTAGCTAAATTTAACAACGTTGCTCAAGATGGATTTTCTTGGCCTTATCAGTATTCCATTATGTTGGGAGCTATTTTTTGGTTCTTTATTGGCATGCTATTCCTGCGGAGTGTTTTGTTGAAGTACTTTTCGGATGCTATCACCGCAACTACTTTGCTCTTATTATTTTTTACGAGCAACTTACCACAGTATATCTCAATTGATGGAGCCATGAGCCATAGTTGGATATTCTCAATGTACTGCATGTTGCTTTGGTTCACCTATAAATGGCACGAAAAGCCGTCTATAGGCTTTGCATTTGCAATTGGATTAATAGGTGGAATTGCAACAATTTCAAGACCTACCGAATTAATTCTGCTTTTCATTCCCCTATTATGGGGATGTGAATCGAAAATTCAAGCAAGACAAAAATGGGAAATGGTACAACAAAATTACGCACATGTAGTTATAGCCTTAACAGGAGCATTAGTTGGTGTTTTACCACAATTGATTTACTGGAAGTATGTATCAGGTAGTTTTGTATACGATGTAGGCAGCAAGTGGTATTTTTTAAATCCTTGGTTTAGAGTATTGTTTGGATTTCACAGCGGCTGGTTAATATATACTCCAATAACCTTGCTTTTTATAATAGGATTTTGGTTCATGAATAAGTATCCATTTAAAAAATCTGTACTTGTTTTTTGCATTTTAAATTTTTGGATAATTACTGCTTGGTCTGATTGGAAATATGGTGTTTCATATGCAGGTCGAGCACTTTCACAAGGATCGGCCGTATACTCATTAACTTTAGCTTCATTCATATCGAGTTATTATTCTCCGAAACGCAAATACTGGATGCTATTAATAGCTGTTGTTCTTACCTGCATCAATTTTTATCAACTAAAAATTTACAATAGCGGTATCTATAGTAACTTTTCGGTAATCGAAAAAATAGTAAGCTATCCATTCAAAAATTAACCTTGCAACAAGGAATAGAATTTATTTTTGAGTAAAAATTTCCATATTTACCTTAAAAAAAAAATATGACAAATTCAAAAAAAATATTCGTTTACTTTTTAATCGTATTAAATATACCAGTATTAATGGGCCAATTATATCCGGCTGGTGCCCCACCCTTTGCAAAAATTGTGAACATTCTTTTCTTGGTATCTAGCTTAGTATTTTTCATTGGTCTTTTACGGAACAAATAATATTACCTACACAGATTAAGAAATAGCAATTATTTAGAAATTTAGATTTGAAGCTTGCGAAGCAGTTAACTTTAAAGCGTTAATGCAAGCTACTTAACAATACAGTTTGAACTTAGTATAAAATAAATGACAACTGCTAACATTAAAAATGGCTCCAATTGCTTGGTAATTGGAGGAACTCACAAAGGTAAAGCGGGTATCGTTCAAGACATGCATACCAGTAAAACCGGGCATGTTACAATAACTGTGGTGCAAGGAAACGGAGTTCGATTTAAAACACTTGCCAAAAATGTTGAAGTAAGGTAAAATTTGTACCGATCAATTATTTTTTCAGGTAACTTCACCACTTACTAAATCAGTATCAATTGAGCTAACAAGCGCATGCCTACAAATTTAAAATACTGGTACTTGCACGATCATCAACTTTTTAAAAACTTAAGTTTTGGAGAGATTGATGCTTTATGCATTTTAAAACGCTTTAAAAAATCGAAGAAAAATGAATTGCTTGATTTACCGGATAGCGAAAAGGAGCGGATTTATTTTTTAAAACATGGAACCATCAAATTGATAAAGATTAATGAACAAGGTGAGGAAATTTTGATTGACCTACTTCAAAAAGGGGATTTATTTGGTGACCTTAATTTAGAAAGGCCGGAAGCGAATGAAGAATTTTTTAAAGTAGTTTCGGATGAAGCAATAATTTGCACGTTTTATCGCGACAAGCTGGAAGAAGTGATGGTTAAAAAACCGGACTTTGCCTTGAATTACATAAAATTTATTGGCTTTAATTTTAAAAAGATTCAAAACAGTTATAAAAATATTTTATTTAAAGATGCCAAAACAAGGTTAATGCTGCTTTTGAACATGATTCTTGAAAAAGAAAATGTCAGCACAAACTCTTTTATATTGCCCAATTATTTAACTCAAAAAGACGTAGCTCAACTTATTTGTACTACTCGCCAAACTATTATCACCTTGTTTAAAGAGCTCGAAAATGAAGGAATATTAATGTATACACAAAAAGAAATAAGTATACCCGATATTCAAAAAATAAAAAACTTTGTTCGAAATGTAAAGTAGTTTACTTTTTGCTAATTACTGTCCTCCTACTTTTGTCTCAGTAAACTTAAAACGATGAGACAATTATTTTTTCTTCTGCTTCTGGGAACCTTTACCCAGCTTCATTCGCAAACAAAATTGGAGTATGTTGCACACTGCAATTTACAAAATGGGATAGCTATTAATGGTTATGACCCTGTAGCTTATTTTACAAAAAACAAAGCTGAAAAAGGAAGCGCGACCCTGGTTGCAAAATTTGAAGGCATCTATTATCATTTTAGCAACGAAACTAATAAAGATGCATTTTTAAAAAACCCTAAAAAATATCAGCCTCAATACGGAGGATGGTGTGCCTTTGCTATGGGTGATTATGGAAAAAAGGTGGAGGTAGATCCTGAAACATTTAAAATTGTTGATGGGAAACTCTATCTGTTTTATAATGCTTATTTCAACAATACACTAAAAAGCTGGAATAAGGATGAAAATAATTTAAAACTAAAAGCAGACAAAAATTGGTCAAACTTCTTACTTAAAAACTAATCATGAAAACAAAACAAATTGTCTTATTGCTATTACGACTAACCGTAGCTGTAATATTTCTTCAAACCCTTTACTTTAAATTTACGGCACATCCCGATTCAGTATATATTTTTACAGCATTAGGCGCAGAACCTTATGGAAGAATTGGACTTGGTTTACTGGAGCTATTTACTGCTATTTTAATTTTACTTCCTCGAACGCAATTATTCGGAATGCTAGCTAGCCTTGTAATAATATTAGGAGCAGTAGCATCGCACATCGTGGTTATTGGAATAGCTATTAAAAATGATGGTGGAGGATTGTTTATACTCGCTTTAATAGTATTAATCGCTACAAGTATTTTTTTGTATCTTCAAAAAAACGAACTAATAAAAACCTACCAACACTATTTACCATGAAAAATATATTCACCTGTCTATTTCTACTTTCACTGGTTAACCTAGTGAGTTGTGCACAAAACAATCACCCTAAAATAAACATGTCAACGAATAGCCATAACGAAAAGCTTAAGCTTAGCGAACAAGAATGGAAAGAAAAATTAAGTCCCGAGCAATATTATATACTGCGCGAAAAAGGCACCGAAAGCCCATTTAGTGGCAAGTTTGTGTTTACCAAAGAAAAAGGTACTTACAAATGTGCCGGCTGCGGTGAAGCCTTATTTACCGACGATATGAAATTTGAATCGAATTGCGGTTGGCCGAGTTTTGATAAAGAAATTGCCGGAGGAAAAATTATTCAAAGTAATGACAATAGTCATGGAATGAACCGGACAGAAATTACTTGTGCAAAATGCGGAGGACATTTAGGACATATTTTTGAAGATGGTCCAACCGAAACAGGGAAACGCTATTGTGTAAATTCAGGTTCGCTTTCATTTGAGCCAATAAAAAACAAAACTAAAACCGAAAGCGTAGATACGATAACCTTGGCAGGTGGCTGTTTTTGGTGCATAGAAGCCATTTTTGAAGATTTAAAAGGTGTGAAAAGTGTAGTTTCAGGCTATAGTGGTGGGAAAATTATTAATCCAAGTTACAAAGATGTATGTAGTGGAAATACCGGACATGCAGAAGTCGTTCAGATTATGTATGATTCTAAAACAATTTCGTTGGAAGAATTATTAGAAGTGTTTTTTACCTTACACGACCCTACAACAATTAATCGGCAAGGTGCTGATGAAGGCACACAATATCGTTCGGCTATTTTTTATCATAATGAAAATCAAAATAGTATTGCCCAAAAAGTAATTAAAACATTAAATACCAATAAAGCATTCGATAATCCAATCGTAACAGAAATATCAGCTTTTACAAAATTTTATAAAGCTGAAAACTACCATCAAGAATATTACGAACTCAACAAAGAGCAAGCTTATTGCAAGGCTGTGATTAAGCCGAAAATGGATAAACTTCACAAAGTATTTTCTGACAAATTAAAAAAACATGAATAATAACACATTAGCAGCAGAAGCCAAAGACGTTTTAATGCAATTAGTTGCTTGTATTGATCAATTGAACTTTGATGAATATACTCAAAAAATTAATTTGTTAAGCAAGAGTACAATTGGTGAACACACACGACACATTATTGAGTTGTTTGAGCAACTTTTATCGGGGTATGAAACTGAAAATATCAACTACGACACTAGAAAACGAGATATTCGTATTCAAGAAAACATAGATTTTGCGACAGAAAGAATTGCCAACATCATACCTCAGCTAGAAAGAAACGATAAACAGCTCCTTCTTACTACACTTTATAATAATCAGGAAATGATTATTGAGTCTAACTATTATAGAGAGTTGATGTATAATATTGAACATTGCATTCATCATCAAGCCATTATTAAAATTGCATTATTGCATTTTGGTAAAACTGAAATTGCTGAAAATTTAGGTGTTGCTAAATCAACAATAGAATACAGAAAACAATGTGCACAGTAAGTTTT
>DGQS01000236.1 GCA_002389785.1 Bacteroidetes bacterium UBA4408 | reverse complement strand
GTTAGGTTTATTAGTTGTTCTGCAGTATCAATGCCATGCTCGGCCAAACGACTTAAATACAAATTGCAGCCAAACTCTTTCGCCAGTTGTCGGTGCACCGGATTTCCTTCTTCCTGTGAAGCACTGAAGCCATGTAAATATACTATCGCATAGGCTGTGGGCATTTTTAAACTATCGTTAGCCCAAACAATACGCGCTTCGTTGTTGGGTTTTAGTTTGTGTTTGCTTTCGTGTTGTTGGATGTAGTGGTCGAGGGTTACAACACTTGCTTGAATTTTAGGAAGTGTAGGGGATAATTTGGGCGTTGAAGGTGCAGGACCTATATTGTATAAAACAATCAATAAGCAGATTACTGCTAAATAAATGTAGTGCTTCTTTTTCATTGATAAGAAATGGTGAAAATGACTTTCAATATTAGTAAAATTAAACAATACTTAGAATTCAATCGATGCGGAACCCTAAAAAATATAAGTCATTTACCTAGTGTTTGCTCTTGCTTTATGTTTCAAAAGAGCATTCTGCTTTGGGCTCTTGTTGCTGTAAACAATACTTAAAGGCTTAGAAATTCTGTTACTTTCTAAAATAATTTTACGAACTAAAAAAATATGTTGTGGAAACTTTGGAAATTAAAATTGTTTCCATAGTTTTGCGCCCGATTTTTAAAAATGGAAACACAGGAACGTATAGAATTTGCAGCCCAGGAACTTTTTTACCGCTTTGGTATTAAGAGTGTTACCATGGACGATATTGCCAAACATTTGAGCATATCGAAAAAGACCATTTATTCCTTTTTTGAAGACAAAGACCAAATAGTAAGTACGCTTTGCAAAAAGGATTTACACAATCGGGAGTGTAAGTTTACCCAAATTGCAGAAGAATCGAAGAATGCCATAGACGAAATTTTGTTGATGATGAAATACATGTCGGAAATGTTTAGCGGCATGAATCCGAACCTATTTTACGACATGCAAAAATACCACCCCAAGGCATGGAAAAGCTTTCGAACATTTAAGGAAGAAAAAGTGCTAAAAATGGTAATCGAGAATTTAAAAAAAGGCATTGAACAAGGGTTGTATCGGAAGGATATGGACATTCGCATCATTGCCAAACTGCGGGTTGAACAGGTGGAAATGGCTTTTAATCCAGTACTTTTTCCTCCGGATAAATACAAACCTGTAGCCGTGCAAATGCAGTTGCTCGATCACTTTATGCATGGCATTTCTACCTTAAAAGGACATAAATTAATTAATAAGTATAAACACCTCATCGAAGAAGAATAATTAAAAACACCCTGTTATGACAAAAAAAATCAGCCTATTAATGCATCTCTTCGTCGCCTTGCTCTTTATCAGTAGAAGCTGGGCACAAGCAGATGCCACCAAGAGTTTTACATTGAAGGAGGCTTTAGACTATGCCTTGAAAAACAATGTAAATAACCTCAACGCAAGCTTAGATGATCAAATCGCAAAAAGCTATAACAAGGAAATCCGTGGTATTGGTTTTCCTCAAATTAACGGAAGTTTTGATGTAAAAGATTTTGTCGAAATACCTACTTCTCTAATTCCGGCAGAATTCTTTGGAGGGGCTCCCGGATCTTATGCTCCAGTTAAGTTTGGTACACAATACAATTCTGCAGCAAGTTTAACCGCTAGTCAAATTGTTTTTAGCAGTGATTACTTTTTGGCGCTTAAAGCTTCAAAGACACTTTTAGAGTTAAGCAAGAAAAGCGGAGATAGGACAAGAATTGAAACACAGGTAGCTGTAATGAAAGCTTATTACGCAGTCCTCGTTTTTCGAGAAAACTTAAAATTACTCAATACGGATTTGGAAAGACAGAAAACCTACTATGATCAAATGAAGGCATACAATGAAAACGGGATGAATGACAAGACAGATGTTGAGGTCGCTGAATTATCTTACAATAATGCCCTTGCCTCCATTGAGAGTCAACAAAGACTCGTTCAACTAACAGAATTTAGCTTGAAATTTCAAATGGGTATGGATATCAATACCCCTATTCAATTATCAGATTCAATAAGCCTTTTTGACAACGTAAATGAAAATATTAAAGTAGACACGAAGGCTAATTTCTCTAATCGTATAGAATATCAATTACTAGAAAATCAAAGAAAATTAAACCACCTCGAATTAAAACGCTATAGGCTAAGTTATTTGCCTAGTATTGGTGCCTATGGTAGTGCAAGTGCTGCTGCTCAACGTTCGAAGTTCGATATTTTTGACACAAATAAAGGCTGGTATCCAACAGTTGTAATTGGAGCAACTTTGAATCTTCCGATTTTTGATGGATTTCAAAAACATTTTAAAATACAACAAACAAAATTAAAGATTCAAAAAACGGAAAACACAATTAAAAGTTTTGAAAGTATTGCTGATTTAGAAGCCTCATATGCACGGGCTAATTATCAGAAATCAATAAACAATTTAAGGCTTCAGAAAAAAAATATTGCTTTAGCGGAAAGCGTGTACAATTCTTCAAGAACAAAATACATCGAAGGTGTAGGCTCAAATCTTGAAATAGTAAACGCCGAAACCATGTTAAGAGCTGCTCACACAGCCTACTATGGTGCACTTTTCGACTATCTAAACTCACTCGTTGATTGGGATAAAGCCAATGGAAACATAAAATAATGCTCAAAAAAAATTCAAACATGAACCAAATAACAACCCCAAATACAATCTATTTTAAAATGAAAAACACCCTCATATTAATCGGAATAGCAGCGCTAATAGCTTCTTGCTCATCATCAGGAAAGACTGAAGATAAAGCTGCTGAATTAGATAAATTAAGAAAACAAGAAGCTGAAATTTCTGAAAAGATTAAAGCACTAGAGAAAGAAATAAATTCCGGCGATAGCACATTTGTTGGAAAAGTAAAAGACGTTGCTATAAGCACCTTGAATATGCAAATATTCAAGCATTATGTTGACATACAAGGAAAAGTGGATGCAGAAGAAAATGTGACCATTACTTCCCAAATGCCGGGTGCTGTTTCTAGCATTTTAGTAAAGGTAGGGCAGCGTGTAAGCAAAGGTCAACTGCTTGCAGAGCTTGATTACTCCTCGTATGCGGCACAACGTGAAGCCCTGAAGCCCGGATTAAATTTGGCCATTACCGCTTTTGAAAAGCAACAACGTTTGTGGAATCAGAAAATCGGTTCGGAGTTGCAGTTTTTGCAAGCTAAAACACAAAAAGAATCGCTCGAAAAACAACTGAGTAGCATCAATGAAATGATAGACATGATGCGCATAAAATCGCCTATTGACGGAACAGTTGACGAGGTGTATTTAAAACTTGGACAAGCTGCTGCACCGGGAGCTCCAGGCATTCGCATAGTTAATTTTTCAAAATTAAAAGCCAAAGCAGATGTTGCTGAAAGTTATGCATCAAAAATTAAAGAAGGAAATGACGTAGAAATTGTATTTCCCGACATCAACCAAACTATCTCTTCAAAGATTAGTTTTAAAGGAAGAGTGATAAATGCACTTACCCGCACTTTTGGTGTTGAGGCGCTCTTACAATCGCAACCCGATTATCATCCAAACATGCTTGCCGTTTTAAAAATTGTTGATTATCACAATGCCTCGGCTATGGTTGTTCCTATTAATACCATACAAAATTCTGATGAAGGTCAATTTGTAATGGTTGCGCGCACTGAAAACGGTAAAAATATTGCCAAAAAACAACGTGTTAAAGTAGGTAAAGAATATGGGGGAATGGCTGAAATTACAGAAGGTTTAGTAGCTAACGATAAGTTAATTACCACCGGTTATCAGGATTTGAATGACGGTGATAACATCAAGTTTTAATATTTAAAAGCCGGACTCTAATGTGTAAACCCGAAACAGTGTTGTTGCAAAAAATGCGCTGCTGCTTAGGCTTACACACTCCTTCGACTTCGCTCAGGATGACAAGCCGCACAACTAACTTAACACGTTTATAACTCGATTTATGAAAGATTTAGAAAAAGAATTTAAACCCACCACCTGGTCCATCAACAATAAAACCAGCATTTTTGTAATGACCATTATCATTACCCTTGCCGGTATTATGTCGTATAACAGTTTGCCGAAAGAAAAATTTCCGGACATTGTTATTCCTACTATTTATGTTAGCACTGTGAATTTCGGAACATCTCCGAAAGACATGGAAAACCTAATAACTAAACCGCTCGAAAAACAAATTAAAGCCATCAGCGGCGTAAAAAAACTCACCAGTAATTCGATTCAAGATTTTTCGAATGTGATTGTTGAGTTCAATACCGATGTTTCAGTGCCTTTGGCTAAACAGAAAGTAAAAGATGCAGTGGATAAAGCCCGCACCGACTTACCGCAAACGCTTACTCGTGAGCCCAATGTTATTGAGGTCGATTTTAGTGAAATGCCCATCATGTATGTAAATATTTCGGGTGATTTTGATTTGAATAAACTGAAAAACTTTGCCGACGATGCTAAAGATAAAATTGAGGGAATGCGCGAAATTACTCGTGTTGATGTAGTTGGTGCCCTTGATCGTGAAATCCAAATTAACGTCGATAAGTTTAAAATGGAAGCTGCCGATGTAACGATGCGCGATATTGAAATGGCCGTAAAATATGAGAATATGACCATGAGTGCCGGTTTGGTAAAAATGGATGCCATGAAGCGCAGCATCAGTATTATGGGCGAATTTAAAGATCCGCGTCTGCTAAACGATATAATTATTCGCTCCTCGTCGGGTGCAACGGTTTACTTAAAAGACATAGCCGAAATAAAAGACGGTTTTAAAGAAAAAGAAAGCTATGCCCGTTTAGCCCATAAAAATGTAATTACACTAAACATTATAAAGCGAAGTGGTGAAAACCTGATAGAGGCTTCTGACAAGGTACGTGAGATAATTGCAGATTTGCAAAAAGAAAAGTTCCCGAAAGATTTAAAAGTTACCATCACAGGCGACCAATCTACCTCAACTCGTGTAACCTTGCACGATTTAATTAACACCATTATTATAGGGTTCATTTTAGTAACCGTAATTCTCATGTTTTTTATGGGAGCTACAAATGCGCTATTTGTGGCAATGTCGGTTCCCCTATCTTGTTTTCTTGCATTTTTGGTATTCCCAAGCATCGGTTTTAACTTAAACATGATTGTATTGTTTGCGTTTTTACTTGCACTTGGAATTGTAGTGGATGATGCAATTGTGGTA
>DGQS01000167.1 GCA_002389785.1 Bacteroidetes bacterium UBA4408 | reverse complement strand
TAGAAAAATTATTTTTGTTCGTTTCGGAGAAAACAATTTCTGGGCATCCGCTTCAGCGAAAGCAAACAGAATCATAAACAGTAAAAAAAGTTTCTTCAAATCAACCATTGGGCAAACAACATCTAACGCCAAATTCATCGAGATGTTGTGAATAAAACCATGTACAACAGCGGTAAAAATAGCAAAATGAGCATCGTAATTACACATCTACTGCCGAATAAGAATTGAAATGCTGCGTAGAATTTTTTAGTTTTGAAAAATATTTACATATCAAGCCTTATGGGAAGAGTATTTGAAAAACGAAAATATAAGATGTTTGCCCGTTACGATAAAATGGCAAAAGGTTTTACTCGTGCAGGAAAAGAAATTGCAATTGCTGTGAAGCAAGGAGGGCCCGACCCAAACATGAATCCACGTTTGCGCATGGCGATGCAAAATGCGAAGGGAATTAATATGCCCAAAGATCGGATTGAGGCAGCCATAAAAAGAGCCTCATCAAAAGAGGAAAAAGATTTTGAAGAAGTAGTATACGAAGGTTATGGTCCATATGGAATTGCCATCTTGGTTGAATGTGCTACCGACAATCCAACACGTACGGTTGCCAATATTCGCATGTATTTTAATAGAGGCAACGGAACACTCGGCAAAACAGGATCGCTTGATTTTTTATTTGAGCGCAAAGGGGTTTTTAAAATTAAATCAGAAGGTTTAAATGTAGAAGAGCTGGAGCTGGAACTCATCGATTTTGGAGCTCAGGATGTTTACCTAAACGACGAAAATGAAATAATTGTGGAAACAGCTTTTCATGATTTTGGAATGATGCACAAAGCGTTGGAAGAAACAAAGGTGAATGTAATTAGTTCTGAAAACATGCGTGTACCACAAAATCAAACTGAATTAACAGAAGCACAAAGTGAAGAAATTATGACCTTGGTTGAAAAAATTGAGGCCGATGATGATGTACAAAATGTATATCACAATTTAAAATAGCCTCTAGAGGCTTTGCTGTATTGAAGCTGCTACAAAACATCTTTTTCTGTATACTGTTTGCTGTTCAAGTAAAATCCCTTTCTGCTCAAACGGCAAAAGTTCAATGGGGGCCCGAAACGGAGGCAGATAAAAAGCTATATCCTTCAAGGTTTGTTGGAAGAGATGCTCGGTCAATTTATTTTGTGAAAGACACCTATAATCCTTTTTGTCCCTTTTGCCCTACTGACCAATTTATCGAAAAGTATGATGCAGAAACCTTGTCGCTCATTTATTCGAAAGAACTGAAAATGCCTGAAATAGGTGAGAATAGGCACGTTCACTTTGAAGACTTGATTTGCCTTAACGGGAAATTACTGTTGTTTACCTCGTTTTACAACAAAGAAAACAACCTAACGACAGCTTATGTGCAACATGTAAAGCCGGATGGAGAACCCGATAACGATCGCAAGCAATTAGATGAGGTGCTTGCCGAAAACAAGGGTGAGAAGCTTGATTTTATTTTTTTACTCTCAACCGATAGCAGTAAAATTCTGGTTTTTAAAAACCAATTCAACAAGAAGGGAACGAACACTCGATTTTCGTATAAAATAATTGATCAAGACCTTAACGAGTTATACCAGAATTCAACCATTGAATTACCTTTTGTAAGTGGAAATTTTACAGTACACGATTATGTGCTTGATAAAAGTGGCAACTTTTACATGCTAACCGAAACTGTGGGCGAAAAAAGCAATTGGTTTAAAGATAGACCCAGTTATCTTTATAAAATACTTTTGATGGAGCCCAACAATAGTGTTGTAAAAGAATTTGATATACAATTGGATGGTAAAACAATTTCGGATATGAGTTTTAAAATTAACTCAAAGCAGGATTTGGTTGCTGCCGGATTTTTTTCAAATAAAGGCCGTTATTCAGACGATTTGGCCGGAACATTTTACTTGTGTATTGATGGTAAAACACGAGAAGTAAAATCAAAAGGATTCAAGGATTTAGAAAAGGGATTTTTACAAAATGTAATGTCGGTTAGTAAAGCAAAAAGAGGAGAGGAGTTAAGGCAGTTTAAAATTAATCACTTGCTCGAACGAAGCGATGGCGGAGCCTTTATGGTTGCCGAACAGCGATATGTACAAACCTATGTGAGTTATAATGGAAGGTATACCTCAACCGATTATTACTATAATTTTAATGATTTAATAGTTGCTTCCATTGATACTGCCGGTAAAATAAACTGGGTAAAAATGGTTCCAAAAACACAAGTTACGGTGAACGATAAAGGCCCATACAGCAGTTATTCGCTTGCAATTTCGGGAAGTACTGCAAACATCATTTTTAACGACAATTCACGAAACTTAACTATAGCTAACCCAAGAGAATATAGAATTTTTGGAGGTGTTCGAAAATCAACCTGTGTATTGGTAACATTGGATGCCCAAGGCAACATGAAACGTCGTTCATTATTAACTCCCTCCGATAAACCGATGTATCCCCGACCTAAAATATACCTACAAACCCTGCCCAATGAATTACTAATTTATTCCGATAGAGGACGATTGTTTAAGCTGATGAGAGTTGGGTTTGAATAATACCTCACACCTTCCCCGACTTTATTTCATCCACCACAGCCGGGTCTAACAAAGTACTGGTATCGCCTAAATTGGAAGTTTCGCCTTCTGCTATTTTGCGTAAAATTCGGCGCATAATTTTTCCACTTCGTGTTTTTGGCAAGCCGCTAACAAACTGAATTTTATCAGGTTTTGCTATTGCTCCAATTATTTTCGAAACAGTGAGCGAAATGTCTTGTTTCGCTAAATTCAAATCTCCGTGATGCCCATTATAAATTACATATGCATAAATTCCCTGTCCCTTTATATCATGAGGATAACCAACAACAGCACTTTCTACAACACCGGAATGCATGTTAATGGCATTCTCTACCTCGGCGGTACCAATGCGGTGTCCGCTTACATTAAGCACATCGTCAACACGACCGGTAATACGATAATTTCCGTTTTCATCGCGCAAACAACCATCTCCGGTGAAGTATAAATTTTCATAGGTTGCGAAATAGTTTACCCTGCAGCGTTCGTGGTCACCATAAGTAGTGCGAAGCATTCCTGGCCAAGGAAATTTTAAGCATAAATTACCGCTCACGTTGTTTCCTACAAGTTCATTTCCTTTTTCATCCAACAAACAGGGTTGAACTCCGGGAAGCGGCAAAGTTGCATGGGCAGGCTTGTGCGGAGTTACACCGGCAATATTTGAAATTAAAATTCCGCCAGTTTCAGTTTGCCACCAAGTATCAACAATAGGGCAATTCTTTTTTCCTATCTGCTCATGATACCAATGCCAAGCTTCTTCGTTTATGGGCTCTCCTACAGTACCTAACACCTTTAAACTTTCTAAGCTTTTCCCGGTTAAGGAGTCAAGCCCGTAAGCCATTAAACTTCGAATTGCTGTTGGGGCTGTGTAGAGTATGTTTACCTTAAACTTATCTACAATTTCCCAAAACCTGCCAGCATCCGGATAAGTTGGTACTCCTTCAAATAATAAGCTAGTAGCTCCTGCACTTAGTGGTCCGTAAATAATATAACTGTGTCCGGTAATCCAGCCAATATCAGCAGTACAAAAATGCACCTGTCCGGGCTGGTACTGAAATACATTAACAAAAGTATAGTTCGCCCAAACCATGTATCCAGCACAAGTGTGCACTACTCCTTTGGGTTTGCCGGTAGAACCTGAAGTATAAAGTATAAACAACATATCTTCTGCATCCATTTCTTCGGCAGGGCATTCAGGGCTTGCATGTTCCATTTCATCGTTCCACCACACATCGCGCCCCTTTATCATACTCACCGGAGTATCGGTTCGTTCGCACACAATCACTCGTTTTACAAACTCACAATTTACCAAGGCATCATCAATTATTGCTTTAAGAGGAATTGCTTTTGCACCACGAAATGCGCCATCGCAGGTAACGATATATTCGGCTTTAGCATCTTGTAATCGATCGGAAATTGACTGAGCCGAAAAGCCACCAAACACAACAGAGTGAACAGCACCAATTCGTGCACAAGCCAAAACAGCAATGGCCAATTCAGGAATCATTCCCATGTAAATACACACACGGTCGCCTTTTTTTACTCCATTATTTTTAAGGACGTTGCCAAACTTGCAAACCAAATGATGCAACTCGTTGTAGCTGATTTTTCGAGCAGGCTCATTTGGATTATTGCTTTCCCAAAGCAGAGCCGTGGTGTTGCCATTTTCAGCCAAATGACGATCAAGGCAATTTTCTGTGATGTTGAGTTTTGCCCCTTCAAACCAGGTTATTTTTGGGTCTTTAAAATTCCAGTCGAGTACCTTGTTCCATTTTTTTTTCCAGTGAAAATTTGATGCAACTGTTGACCAAAATTCTTCCGGTTGATCGACACTCTTTTTATAAGCAGCTTCGTACTCCTGCTTCGTTTTTAGTTGATAAGAATAACTCATGGCTTCTATTTTATTTTACATAAACAACCGGAATATCGAACTGCTTCAAGCCGGCATTCAGTTTTTTTATTTCAACGTCTTTAATCGCTTTGAATTTCGCTAGTTGCTCGTCAATTTTGCCCGAAAGTACTTCATACACATCCTTAACTTGTTTGCTGGGAGCCATGTATCCGCTATTGGCAGCATCGTATAGAGCCGATAGCTTGTCATTGAGTCGTATCGGATAATTTAATATATCCTGTCCGCTTTTCGCTTTGGTTTGATACAAAGCTTCTTCTATATGGGTAATGCGTTTTTGTATGCTGTCGATTGATACCGATAAAGATTTAACGGTTGAGTCCTTTGGCAATCGTCCACTTAGAGCAGTCAATTGTTGACGCATTTCACGAATTTGCTTCAGCGATTTTTGTATTTCTGAAAACTTGTCGCGGGTTTTAATTAAGAAATTAAATTGCTCTTCATAGTCACTTTGGGAAATCTTATAATTCGGATCTGCGACAATGGTGAAATTAATTGCGGTTGAATCAAAGCGGGTTTTAACTACAGCCGTGTAACTTCCAGGTGCAGCTTAGGGTCCACCAATTGGCCCCGACCATAAAATTTGATCTTCTATTTTTTCTGCAGGAGGGTAATACAAATTCCAAACAAAACGATTCATTCCTTTTTTAACCTCTATCTTCTCGTCTTTATCAGCTTTGGTGCTAAAGCTGCGAATGTGTGATTTGTTTTTATCGTACAATACAATTTTTACTAAAGAGGTGTCTGAAACATCTTTTAAATAATAATCCAGCACTAAGCCGTTTTCGGGGTTTTTGCCGGCATTGTTACTGTTTTTGTTTTGGTAACCTTCACAACGATACACCTCTCCGGGATGAAAGGCAAATATATTTTTCTTAACAATTTCGGCATTCATTTGTTGCAAGGCACTTAAATTATCGAGCACCCAAAATGAACGCCCTTGTGTAGCAACCACCAAATCGTTGTTTTTCAGTGTCAAATCAGTAATTGGCACCAAGGGTAAATTTTGTTGAAAGGGTTTCCAGGTGGTACCATCGTCAAACGAAAGATACATGCCATATTCGGTGCCGCAATACAACAATCCTTTGCGGATTTTGTCGGCGCGTAACACGCGTGTAAAATGAGTTGCAGGAATACCGTTAGTTATTTTTTTCCAGCTTTTACCATAATCTTCTGTTTTATACAAATAGGGAGTAAAATCATCCAGTTTGTAACGCGTTCCGGTAATATAGGCACTTCCTTTTTTAAACGGGTCAACTTCAATGCAATTCCACATCATCCAAGCAGGAATTCCTTTAGGTGTGACATTTTCCCAATTTTTGCCTCCGTCTTTCGAAACATGCAGCAGGCCATCGTCACTTCCTACCCATAGCAAATCCTTTTCAAGTGGAGATTCAGCGGCTGCAAAAAGGGTGCAGTAATATTCTACACTGGTGTTGTCTTTTGTAATAATACCGCCACTTGCAACCTGCTTGCTTTTATCGTTAGTGGTAAGATCGGGACTAATGGCTTCCCAGCTTGCACCCTCATTATCCGATTTAAACAACACATTTCCACAAGCATAAATTCGTTTCGGATAATGCGGAGAAAAGAAAATCGGGAAATTCCACTGAAAGCGGTACTTTAGCAC
This sequence comes from Bacteroidetes bacterium UBA4408, assembly GCA_002389785.1. Lineage (GTDB taxonomy): Bacteria > Bacteroidota > Bacteroidia > UBA4408 > UBA4408 > UBA4408. The sequence continues at coordinate 15,826 of DGQS01000167.1, read as the reverse complement.
ATCGGCGCCACTTCCAATTGGGCTTTCCGGCCAAACACTGATGGTTCTATTTTCGCCGGTTTGATGATCCATGCGCGAAAGATAACCCCCGTAATTTCCTCCATATACAATATCCGGATTTAGAGGATCAGCAACCACATATCCTGATTCAAAACCGGCTGTATAGCTCCAATCATTTTCGGTGATTGCTCCATCGTAGGTTCTACTCATAATTCGTACAGTTGAATTGTCTTGTTGAGCGCCCAATATTCGGTAGGGAAAATGATTGTCGGTGCTAACTCTATAAAACTGTGCAGTGGGTTGATTGTGGTATGTACTCCAATTAGAACCCGCATCAAAACTAATCTGAGCTCCTCCATCGTCAGCAATAATCATGCGTTGCCCATCTTCAGGATCTATCCATAAATCATGATGGTCGCCATGTGGTGTTGGTAGTTCTGTAAATGTTTTTCCTCCGTCGCGAGAACGATGAAAGCCAACATTGCAAATGTAAAGGGTTTGCTCGTTTTTAGGATCGCAAAATAGTTTGCTAAAGTACCATGAACGCTGGCGAACATCACTTTTGTCGCTTGTTTTTGTCCAAGTGGCTCCGGCATTTTCAGAGGTAAAAACACCACCGGTACGCGATTCAATAATGGCATACAAACGATCGGGATTTGAAGCAGAAACAGTAATTCCAATAATACCAATCGTGTCTTTTGGTAAACCTTTGTTGCCTGAAATATTTTTCCACGATTCACCCCCGTCGGTACTTTTCCAAAGTGCACTTCCGGGTCCACCACTCTCAAGGCTATATGGGGTGCGTCGAACATACCATGTGCTGGCATACAATACTTGCGGATTGCCGGGTTCAGCAACTAAATCAATGGCCCCTGCATTTTCGTTACTAAATAAAACTCTTTTCCAATTACGTCCACCATCGATGGTTTTATACACCCCTCTTTCAACTGAAGGACCAAACAAATGGCCGGTGCAAGCAACCCAAACGATGTCAGGATTTTTTGGATGAATAACGATTCTTGTGATGTGTCGCGAATCTTTTAAACCACAATTTTTCCAACTTCTCCCAGCATCTTCACTTTTCCACATTCCCCAACCTTCGCTAACATTTCCGCGCATCGTGTTTTCACCTGTTCCAACATATATAATGCTGGCATCGCTAGGAGCAAGAGCAATACTACCAATACTTCCACCAAAAAACGGGTCACTTATATTTTTCCAGTTGCTTCCTCCATCTTGCGTTTTCCACACCCCTCCACCGGTTGAGCCAAAATAGAACACATTTTTTCGTTTTAAATCACCACAAACGGCAGCCGAACGGCCTCCACGGAAGGGGCCCACCAAACGATACTTTAAATTTTCATACAACACCGAATCGAAGGTGTAATTATTTTGAGTTGTACTCAAAGTTGATTTTTGTGCTGTTACATTTAAAGTTCCGGCAACAATGGCAAGCAGGATAATAAGTTGCTTCATTTTGTTAAAATTAAGAAATGGCTCGGCTTAAAAACTTAGTTAATGGATATACTAATTTGCATCCTTTCACGCAGTCGGCAAGAAATGATTTACTCAGTACCTCTTTCTGGTTAAATGAATGAACCGCTATAAAACTCTTAAGTTTTAGCAATTCAAGTTCGGGATGGTCTTTAGGGTAACCCTTTGGAGCAGTTTTTAATTTGTCGTCCTTCGACAATTCTCCAAAAAACGAAACGAATTCTTTAGCAGTTATTATTTTCTTAAACTCTTTGGTGTTGTAGTCAATTTCTTGGCGTATTGCACTGAGCATCGTAGGATCCGGCATCCATTTTCCGGCTGCTAAAAACGATTTGTTACCTTCAATGTGTATGTAATATCCGGGATTGGTAGAGTTTTTTCCACCAGCCGAAAAACTCGCCCCCATATTGCTTTTGTAAGGAGATTTATCTGCCGAAAAGCGAATATCTCGGTTAATTCTAAACACACATTTTTTTGCATCAAGCCCTTTCACGCTGCTGTCGAACTTTGCTACCTCTTGTATTAATTGCTGCACAAATTCAACAAAATTTGATTTGGCATTTTCATACTCGGCTTTGTGTTCTAAAAACCAATCACGGTTATTGTTTTGTTTTAATTTCGACAAAAAGTCAAGGGTACTTTTTTCAATCATTGGAATCTTCTTAAGGGTTTGTAATTAACTTGCCTTTTGAATAGCTTTTTTCTGAAATCACCTTCCCGTTGGTATCATAGGTTTTCCACACTCCATCTTTTTTCCTGTTTTTATACACTTGTGTTTTTTTAGGAATATTGGGTGCTTTATAATAATAGGTTCGTGTAAAATCCTTAGCAATGGTGGTAAGCCAGTTTCTTTCACGAATAATAAAATTGGTGCTGGTGCCATAATCAATGGTTTGATGAATGGTACCATCGCTGTTGTATAAAGTTTCAACACCGGTAGGCAATCCGGCATCGGTATAAAAAACAGAATCTTTTAATTGTCCGTTTCGATGATACCATTTCCAAGGGCCCCGCTTTAATTCAACTCTTTTTTTCTTACTATATACCTTTTGAATCGCTTCTCCTTCAACATACAAATTACCTTTGTAGTAACGCTCTTTCACATAGTATTTACGCTCGATTGGCTTGCTATAAAGCTGGTTAAATTTTTTCGATTTTGATGTTTGCGCCAACAATAAATAGGGGGCAAGGAACAACAACAGCACATAAAAATTTTTCATCTCAAAATCCGAAAGAAGGTGAATAGCCGTAAATCTAAAAAAATAATTTGCATATCTCTGCACCACACCTCAACTAAAAGCGATTTTAGAAGTTAGAGTTAATTAGCATCAAACTAAGAAATTTCGCGAAATCAGTTTTGTGAAAGCTTTTTATTATTCATGCTCTCGAGCTGTTTTAGGTTTGTGATTTATTCGAAAACGAATGACAACTCATAAACGACTCAATGTATTATTTGTATAAAGCTGTGTACTTAAATTTAAATGTTTCATCCCGTTAAAAATTACAAAACAGGATACATGCTCAAAAAGAATAACCAAGCAATGAAAATATGTTTAAAATATTTTCTACTTTCGCAGCACGTTCTTTAGTATTAGCCCGATAATCGGGAAGAAAGTTCAAATTGAATTAATTGAACTTTCGCTTATCAAGAAAGGTGGAGGGAATGGCCCTGTGAAACCTTAGCAACCGCTCTTATTGCAGAGAAGGTGCTAATTCCATTTTCGGATTTTTCCGAAAAACAGATAAGGCGAATCAGATTTTTTATATGTAACTATTTATAAAATCTCTTCGGCTTAGGTCGAGGAGATTTTTTTTTGAGCAACAACATTGATGAAATTAGAAACAAAACAGAAGGAAGCAACAGAACAAGTTATGGACATTAACAAAGTATTAGAGAAACAAATTTTGGTTATTGATGGTGCAATGGGCACCATGATTCAACGCTATAAACTTGAGGAGAATGATTACAGAGGGAATCGTTTCGCCGATTGGAAAAGCGATTTAAAAGGCAACAATGATTTGCTTTCGCTTACCCGCCCCGACATTATTAAGGCTATACACCTTGAATATTTAACTGCCGGTGCCGATATTATTGAAACCAATACCTTTAATGCACAACGCATTTCTCTTGCCGACTACCAGATGGAATCGCTTTCGTATGAATTAAATGTAGAGGCGGCAAAAATTGCAAAATCAGCCATTACTGAATTTAATAGCAGCACTCCAAAATTTGTTGCAGGAGCTGTAGGTCCAACAAACCGAACACTAAGCTTATCTCCCGATGTTAACGATCCCGGCTTTCGTGCAGTTACCTGGGATGAGGTAGTAGATGCATATGCTGAACAGGTGCGGGGTTTAATGGATGGAGGTGTTGATCTACTTTTAATTGAAACCATTTTTGATACACTCAATGCGAAGGCTGCACTTTTTGCAGTACAAACGGTGTTTGAAGAACAAAAACGAGAACTACCAATTATGATTTCCGGTACCATTACCGATGCGAGCGGGCGCACTCTTTCAGGTCAAACAGTTGAAGCGTTTTTAAACTCAGTTTCGCATGTTAATCTGCTGAGCATAGGATTGAATTGCGCATTGGGAGCAAAAGATATGCGGCCTTATTTGGAAGAGTTGTCGGAAAAGGCACCTTTCTTTGTTAGCGCTTATCCCAATGCCGGACTGCCTAACCAGTTTGGAGAGTACGATGAAACTCCTCATCAAATGTGTGTACAAATTGACGATTTTTTACAAAGTGGTTTTATAAACATAGTTGGTGGCTGTTGCGGCACTACACCCGACCACATCAAACACATTGCGCAACATGCTAAAAAAGTAGCACCACGAAAGATTCCCACCATTGAAAAGCACTTGCGATTAAGCGGATTAGAGGCACTTACTTATAGGCCGGACTCTAATTTTTTAAACGTTGGAGAGCGTACCAATGTAACTGGCTCAAAAAAGTTTTTACGATTAATTAAAGACAATCAATACGACGCAGCACTGAGTGTTGCACGCGATCAGGTGGAAGGCGGAGCTCAGGCTATTGATATTAACATGGACGAAGGTATGTTGGATGCCGATTTTGCCATGTCTAAATTCCTCAACCTGGTTGCTTCTGAACCCGATATTTGCAAGGTTCCGGTGATGATAGACTCATCCAAATTTGAGGTGATTGAATCGGGTCTAAAATGCACGCAAGGAAAATCAATTGTAAATTCAATTTCGTTAAAAGGCGGTGAAGAGGAATTTATTCGTCAAGCCAAATTGGTAAAAAAATACGGTGCAGCAGTTATCGTAATGGCGTTTGATGAACAGGGACAAGCCGACAGCTTGCAACGAAGAATAGATATATGCAAACGAGCTTATACCCTACTAGTTGAGCAGGTTCAATTTGCGCCACAAGACATTATTTTCGATCCTAACATTTTTCCGGTAGCTACCGGTATGGAAGAACACCGTAAAAATGCCCTCGATTTTTTTAATGCTACAAAATGGATAAAACAAAACCTGCCATATGCAAAGGTGTCGGGTGGAGTTAGCAACGTTTCTTTTTCGTTTAGAGGAAATGATCATGTTCGTGAAGCTATTCATGCAGCCTTTTTGTACCATGCTGTTAACCATGGTATGGACATGGGAATTGTAAATCCGGGGCAATTAATTGTATACGATGAAATTGATAAAACCTTGTTGGAGTTGGTTGAAGATGTGTTGCTCGATCGCCGCGATGATGCAACTGAGCGTCTTATTGCACATGCCGAATTGGTGAAGGGCGATGGAAAGGAGAAGGAATCCAAAGACGAAGAATGGCGAAATGATTCACTCGAAAAACGCATTGCACATGCCTTGGTAAAAGGGATAACCGATTACATTGAAATTGATATGGAAGAGGCGCGAAGCACTTTTGAAAAACCCTTGCACATTATTGAAGGACCTTTGATGGCAGGAATGAACATCGTAGGTGATTTATTTGGTGCCGGTAAAATGTTTTTACCCCAAGTGGTAAAAAGCGCAAGGGTGATGAAAAAAGCAGTTGCCTATCTTCAGCCCTTTCTCGAAAAGGACAAAGTGGTTGGAGCAAAAAATGGAAAAATTTTGTTAGCTACAGTCAAAGGCGACGTACACGATATTGGAAAAAACATTGTTGGTGTAGTTATGGCATGCAATGGCTATGATATTGTTGATTTGGGAGTAATGGTATCGGCGGATAAGATTCTTGCGAAAGCTAAAGAAGAACAGGTTGATATTATTGGATTAAGTGGATTAATAACTCCTTCGCTGGATGAGATGGTGCATGTGGCTAAAGAAATGAAACGCGAAGGATTTACCATTCCTTTGTTAATTGGAGGAGCAACAACCAGTAAGGTGCATACTGCGGTGAAAATTGAACCTCATTACAACTATCCGGTTGTGCATGTTAACGACGCTTCCAGAAGTGTGCCGGTTGTAAGCAGCTTGTTGTCGAAAGAATTGAGAGATGGTTTTATTGAACAAATTCGTTCAGAAAACGAACGCACCCGCGATTATCACAAAGCAGATAGGGCACAAGCTAAATTCCTTAGTTTAGCTGAAGCACAGAAAAACAAGTTCACGCTTAGCAAGCAATTAGCTAGCAAGCCTAATTTTTTAGGTGTTAAAGTGTTTGAAGACATTGATGTGAAAGAATTAGTTGAGTTTATAGATTGGACTCCTTTTTTTATCAGTTGGGAAATGAAAGGTTCTTACCCGAAATTGCTGAAAGATTCGGTACGTGGAATTGAAGCACAAAAACTGTTTGACGATGCACAAGCAATGTTGAAACAAATCGTTGCTGAAAAATGGCTCACAGCAAAAGCGGTAGTTGGACTTTTTCCGGCCCTTTCTGTTGGCGACGACATTGAAGTTTACGACCAAACAAGCAAAGAAAAAATTGCCACTTTTCATACACTGAGACAGCAAAGTCAAAAGGCCGACACGTTTAAAAATGTTGCACTTTCCGACTTTATTAACTCAAAAAACGAATCAAAAGGAGAATTTGATTATATCGGAGCATTTGCTGTTAGTACAGGTTTTGGAATAGAAAAATGGATAGAAAAATTTGAAAAAGAACACGATGATTATTCTTCCATAATGCTTAAAGCATTAGCCGACAGACTTGCAGAAGCATTAGCCGAACTAATGCACAAAAAAGTGCGCACCGAAATTTGGGGATATGCAAGCGATGAAAAGCTGTCGAAGGAGGAAATTGTAAAGGAAAAATACCAAGGAATTCGTCCGGCTCCCGGCTATCCGGCACAACCCGATCATACCGAAAAAATTACGTTGTGGGAACTTTTGGAAGTTGAAAAAAATACCGGAATAACCTTAACAGAAAGCATGGCAATGTACCCTACAGCTGCAGTGAGTGGAATGTACTTTGCACACCCGGAAGCACATTATTTTTCAGTAGGAAAGCTCGAAAAAGACCAAATTACCGATTATGCCCAACGAAAAAAAATGAAGCTGGAGGAGGTTGAAAAATGGTTAGGTTCAGTATTGGCATATTGAAACTAACTAAATACTAGTGTTTCAATACAATAAATGATAGCAAGTAATTACCGTTTTATTCTTTTATAAAACGAGCTGTAGCACTTCCAATTTTGATAAAGTATAAACCTTGCACTAAGTCTTTTATTGATAGTTCAAAGCTTAGCACCTTATTTTTCAGAATGCTTTTGTTGAATTTTATTCCGTTTAACTCAACACCCTGTATAGTATATACCTTTGGAATCATAGGTTCTTCAAAAGGGGTGTTATTTTTAGCATAACACATTACCTGCAACAGATCACTTGCCGGATTAGGGAAAACAGTAAGCGAAATTTGATTTTCCTTAACTCTTGGAATTAAGGTGTTAATGCTCAGTGTATCATGATATCTAACAAGAGTAAAACGTTGAATATTGTTTTCAGTATTGTTACCGGCAACAATTATTTTACCGCTACTTTGCACTCCAATTTCTGCCGAAGTACTGTTGTTGTTGGTTGGTGTAATTGAGGTTACAACAAAGCCGTTTGTTCCAAACGCACTGTCTAATATACCATTTGCCAAATAGCGCAGGGTAGTAAATTTGTATTCACTCCCAATTTGGTAGTTACCCGAAATTACAATTTTTCCATTGGGTTGTTGAGCAATTGCAGTAGCCACGTATTTATTGATTCCGGTTGTTATATAAGAATTACCGGTATAAATTCCGAACGTTGAATCTACTAACCAGCTTGACGGAAGGTATCTAACAACACCAAACTTTCTCGAAGAATTTGCGTCTGTTGTTAGACCCACTATCAATTTTCCATCCGCTTGCTTTATTAAACCAGTTGTACTTTCTGTAAAACTATTTCCTACACTCGGATACCAAGTGCCAAGTAATCCGAAAGAAACATCCAGGATTCCATTGGAAGTGTATCTTTTTAAAAAGGCGCTAGTACTGGTAATGTTAGATAAATTGCCCGAAACGATATAATTCGATGACGAATCAATTTCAATTCGATGACAATAAATATTTTCTCCGGTAACAGAGGCAATTAATGTACCGTTGGAAGCAAACGTAGTATCAATACTTCCATCTGAATGATAACGCACCAAAGCCATGCGTGAAAAACTTGAAAGATAACTTGCCCCTCCTAGAACAATTCGTCCATCTGAATGCAAATAAATTCCTAGTGCAAAATCATTAGCTGTTCCAACAGCGGTAATAACTGCACCATTGCTACCATAAGTTGTGTCAAGAGAACCATCCATATTTAAACGAATACTGGCCATCCCAACAATGCCCGGAGCAGAGCTTCTTCCGGCAACCAAAATTTTTCCATCGGCCTGTACTTTTATTGCATAAGCGATTGCGTTACCGTTTCCAAAATTGTATACCATTTTTCCATTTGATGCAAAGCTCGAATCAAGTAACCCATCAGCGGTATACCGCATCACCACAAAGGCTTTATTAAAATTTGTTGTATCATAGCGATCATGTCCGGCAACGAGAATTTTATCGTCGGTTTGAATCGCCATGGCTGTGAGTTTGGCATTCGAACTATTCACAAAGGTTCGCACTATTCCGTTGGTGCCGAAACTACTGTCGATTGCACCGGGCTGTGCATTTGCAACATAAGTTGAAATTAAAATGGTCAATAATGTAATAAATGGTTTCATAAACTTGTTTTAAACAATAATGGATAGAAATTAGACAACGAGATTTAAAATACAAGGTTGAACTTTCTTGCACTCCCCAACTTTCTACTACCAATCGTTCACTTCAAATGCAAGCATGCATACACATAACTAGATGATTTGCTAAAATGCGGAGCTTTATTTTTTTACCAGTTTATACGTTTTCTGATTAGAAATGGTGTATACTGTTAGTGTATAAATTCCATTTGAAAGTTCATCTAAGTAAAGTACGTTATTTGTATTCGACAGGCTTCCTGCAAGTAATACCTGTCCAAATTTATTGCTTATTGAAAATCTTGCTTGTTTCATTTCAGAGCCAATCATAATATTTAACTCATGCTCAACAGGATTGGGATAAAAGATAAGTTCCTGTTCAGCTGTTACTGTCGAAATTGCTGTATTGATTACTGTTTCGCACGCACTGGTGTCGTGGCAACCGGAATAATAAACAACCACCGCATAAGTACCATTAGTCAAAGCAGTAAATGATGCATTGGTTTGGTTAGCAATAGGTAAATTTGTACTGCAATTGATCCATTGATAGCTTGCTCCGCTTTGGTTGGAGGTAAGCACGGGATCTGTATTTGTTACACTTAAGTCAATAGTGTTTACACTTAAATTCAAATTTGCAGTACTGTCGCAACCCGCAGCATTGGTGTAATTTAACGTGTATGTTCCGCTGCCGGTATATGAATTTCCACCCCACAAATAAGGCAAATCGGCACTGCACACATTTGCAGTAGTGGTTGAACTTGTTGCGTTTTTAAGAGTAAGAACAAGTGTTGCAATACTGTCGCAACCTACCGAGTTAATAAAGTTGGCTGTGTATGAACCCGCAGTTGTATAGCTATTACCATTCCAATTAAACGGCAAATCAGTATTACATACACTAACGGAAGTTGATGAATAAGTGGCGTTTTTTACTTGCAAATTTAACTGTGCTATGCTGTCACAACCATTCGAATTCACAAGTGTATCACTGTAGCTCCCTGCAGAAAGTATACTTAACCCATTCCACACATACGGCAAATTAGTGCTGCAAATACTTGTAGTAGTTTGAGAAGTGTTGGGTTGGTAAATTGTTAAGTTTAAATTAATAATGCTATCACATCCAGATGTATTGGTAAAAGTTTGAGAATAGCTACCAGAGCTTGTATAGGTTTGTGAATTTAAGGTATAACTTACACAGGCAGATGTGTTAATTGAGGTTGTACTTGGACTACCAATTTGTAAGGTTACTTCGTCGGTTGAAGGGGGGCAAGCACCACTGGAGATAGTCCAACGCAAGGTGGTAGTACTTCCGGCCGTTAAGCCATTAATTCCGGTAGCGGCTGCTGCGGTATTTAAAATACTTCCTGTACCCGAAACTACGGACCAATTTCCGGTGCCAACAACTGGAACATTTGCTGAAAGGGCAGCTGCTGTTGCACAAACTGTTTGATCAATACCGGCATTTGCCGGAGTAGGTGTTTGAGAAATACTTAATTGAGTAATTACAATGCTATCGCAACCACCGCTTGTTAATAAGGTATCGAAATATGTCCCCGAATTTGTTTGCAAGCCACCTCCAATATAGTAACTGCCACAAGCCGAAATAGTTTGATTTATACTAACATCTGAACAAGCAAAGCAATTGGTTGTTGCGGTAAGCGGATAATTAACTTTTACAGCGGTGTAAGGTGTTATTTGAAGTGGTAGTGTATTGTGAAAAGATAATCCTGCTGTAAAAACGGAAGGAAAAACTGCTGTTTGTAAACTAAATGTTGAGGGAGCACAACCTGTATTTCCATCCCAATCGGTTTGAACTAACATGCCTTCATAAGTAAAGGCATTACCGGTAATAAGGTATAAATTTTTATACACACAAATATCATTAAAGTTATTGTAATGGCTCGAAGGCGCTCCAAATAACTTGTTGTGAATTACCTGTCCAGCAGTGTCTATAATACAAAGCCAAGCTCGGTCTTCAGTTGCCGAAATTGTGTGGGTTCCAACGAGTGCAAATTGCTGTTTGGCAGAATTGTAAACTACTCTGCTCATATTATCGGATAGTGTTGTACCATACGATTTTCCCCATAGATAATTTCCATACTGATCAAATTTTTCAAGGCTAATATCATAATCGCCAAAGGGCGACAAATAGTACACTTCCGAGAATGCATATATGTCACCATTGCTTAGCACTTTTAACGCAGTTGGATACGAGTGAGTGGTAAGCGAACGTTGCACCGACCACATAAGCGCACCGTTTGTAGTAACTTTTGCCAATTGAAAAGTGCCTAAATATCCATCGTTTGGATCAACCGCATCTGTACCGGCTATTACAAGGTTATTATCTGGCGTAACTTTTATACTGGCAACTTTTCCAGAATTAGTATTGTTAAATGTATGACTGGTACTACCGTATGTTCTGCACCAATTTATACTTAAATCGGAATTTAACCTTCCGTACAATGGAACAGTCCATGAATAGCCAGTAACACCTCCGCTATATAAATCATTGTAATGTCCGGCAAAAAAAATTGTACCATCCGATGCTACGTCGATATCATTAATTACAATATCGAGATTGGATCCATAATGTACTTTTTTGTAATGAATTATTTGCCCTAATGAATCGGCTAGAAAAAATGCAGCATGAAAAAATCCGGAAGAATTATGCGTACCTCCGGCCATAAAAATGGTATGATTGGGAAGTTCCTTTATAAACGTAATGTAATCTTCACCGTAGGAAGTTCCACTTCTGTTAAACTGATTGGTCCACACAGTATCTCCGTTATTGGTTATTTCAGCTAGCATTCCGGCTCCCTGACCATAATTATAGTGATGTATAGAAATTAAATTATGCCCATTACTGCGTGTTGCACAAGCTTTTATATCGCTAAAATAAAAGGTGGCGGGACCAGTATTCCAAGTTATTCGTTTGTCGAAAACTTGCGCATGCATTGAAATTGCTGTCGAAAAAAACAACAAAGTGTTAATTAAAATTTTTGAAAAGTTGCTCATGAATTTTATTGTTTAACTAATTTAAAATTGGATGTTGTAGCCGGAGTTTTAAAGCATACAAAATAAACACCTTCCGGCCAACTTGAAGTGTTGATAGTAAAGCGATCAGTAAAATTTTCTAGTTTATTCGTAGCCATTTCCTTCCCGCAAATGTCGTAGATTTTCAACTCTGCATCATTTATTTGTGTAAGAAACTCTAGGTTTAACTCCTGCCCAAATGGATTGGGAAAGGCAGCATACGCTGGTTGGGGCTTGTTATTCAGTTTTGGAAGTGAAGTTGGAGATGTAATATGGTAAACGGCGGTAAAAAAATTAGCGGTTCCTGCATGCAAATTAGATATCGTCAACGAAGGATCCATATCTACCCAAGCTAATATATTTCCTGTTATCACAAAAGTGTGATTGATTGTTTTACTGATGCCGGTAAACTGACCAATTCCATTTAGTGTAAAAGCATCGAGTGCAGTTCCCGAAGAATTTAATCGCAAATAAAATGGAGAATAAGTTGAGGCTGTAGTAAAGTTAAAACCATTACCAAAGTTTACCGAAGCGGTATAATTTCCCACACAAACAAGTTCATTGCCATCAAAGGCCAAACCATAATTACCAAAATTTACTTTGCCAACATAATGATTCAACCACATAGGAGTCATACTTGTATCGTAGCTGGCAACAAAAGCATCCGGATTCAAAGCAGATAAACAGGTGTAGTTTAAAACTCCGGCATTCGGGTCAAAATCAACGTTACCTTCAAAAGTTCCAGCCAAATAAAAACCTCCTGAAATTTTATCTACTAAAATAGATTGAGGATTCACACGTGCACCAGTCGAAAAATTTCCAATCGTTTTTTCCCATAAAAAAGTGCCATTTGCACTAAACTTCGCAACAGTTAATTCATACGAACCAACACTTAGCAAATAACTGTTTCCCATTGCATCGGCATCCATACTATTGAAAGAAACCGCATAGGTAAAATTTGAAGGAATAGCATTGTTCCACAAATAACTTCCGGTTTGGGAATAAGCAACAAGATTAGCACTGTTGCCTATTGTCGTATGAACCAATCCTCCCGGATCAACATCTGTAATTCCGGATGGATTTAAAGAAAGCAAGATGGTTGAATTTGGTAATAAGCAGAGTGCTTGGGCACTTATTCCTGAAGTTGTATTTCCCCCATTTATAGCCCACTGGTGATTCCCTGAAGCATCGTATTTTGCTAAAAAATAATCAGGAAATGAAGTATGGTGACTTCTCAAAGTGTCGACTCCCGGTGATCTTAAATCAAAGTCAACTTTCCCGGTAAAATTTCCTGCAACTATTATTTCATCAGTAGGAGTAATTTTTAATCCCTTGAACTCAAAGGTGCTTAATTGTGAATTATCTTCAAAGTAATAAATCCACAATAATTGTCCACTCACAGAAGTTTTTGATAGGTAATGATTGTAAAAGAAACGCGTATAGGAAGTGTCGTTCGGTCCGGTTCCTGGATCCATGTCTGCATGTCCGGTTAATTTTCCAACCCCAATGATGTTTCCCGATTGGTCAGTAGCTGTTATTGTAATTTGATTTTGAAACAAGGAAGTACTCGTTGGAATAAATGCCCAGTTGAGTGCAGCCTGAGAAAATGAATGTGTTTGCATTGCCAACAAAAGGAATAATAAGAAAAGGTTTCTTAGTGGGGATATTTTTTTTGGTTTTCTCATCGTACCATGTTTTAATAAATTGGTTACAAAATTAGTTTCAACTCCGCTAAGTAATTTACCGTTCAATAGGTTTTTAGTACAATTGATATAATTCCGCTTTTCATTCAATTGAAAAAGTAATTTTGTTGAGGAATGAAAAAGGCATTTGCACTAGTCGGTATTTTTTTTCAGTTAGTAGTTGCGTTTGCTTCACAACTAGGCGAACCTAATTTTCGTAATTTAGGAATTAATGAAGGCCTGCCCAGTAGTGAAGTTTACCGAATTATACAAGATAAGCAAGGGTTTATTTGGTTTAGTACGGATGCAGGAGTGTGTAGATTTAATGGTCGCTCGTTTAAGTGCTATACCACATCCGACGGCCTTCCCGATAATACTGTTTTTGACCTGCTTGAAGACAGCCAAGGAAGAATTTGGATGAATTGCTTCAATGGAACAATTTGCTATTTCGAAAAGGGAAAGTTTATTATACCGAAAGGCGCATTGCTTTTGCGCGATAGATTAAAAAAAAGAAGCACCATTGTAACGTCGATTCAGTTTGACAAGGAGCAAACCTTGTGGATTGGCACTTCTAATTTTCCATGTGTTTTAAAAAAAAACGATAATTACGCTTCACTAAGTGATATAAGCTCACAGAATGATTCTGCCAACGCAATTATTTATGAGTTAAACAATGGTAAAACAATTGAATCCATTAATTTTTTTAGCCCTCAAAAACTAAAAAATCTTGAACAGGATAAGCGGTTTTATTTTCAAATAAAGCCTTACAATCGTCCGGCTATTCACAATTTTGTTTCAGTACCAACCCCCTATAATCCTAAATTTTTTTCACTCCGTACAAAAGATAACCGTTTGCTATTCTCCTACAAAAGCAAGTTGTTTGAATATACAGAGGGTTCAATTTTGGAACATAGTTTTCCTAAAACCATTATCTCCATTCAGGAAGACCACGAGGGTAACATATGGGTAGGACTGGCAAGAGGCGGTGTTTATTTTTTTGAGAATGGAATTTTAGCTCGTAAACCACAAGTTTTTTTAAAGGACTTTTCAATTAGCCATCTGCTATTTGATAACGAAAACGGAATATGGGCCAGTACTTTTGAGAAAGGAATTTTTTATTGCCCTTTTCTGAATTATTTTATTTTTCCTAATCAAGCCGAACTTTCTTCAAGCATTGCCGGCATAACCGCTTTTGGAAAAAAAATATACGTTGCAACATCGAGTAATTTTATTTTCTCAATTGACAAAGCTTCTCAAATTAAAGAATTACCCTTTTTTAAAGAAGCCAACCTGCAAACCAAAATGAATTTTTTCCCAGTGAAAGGACAATTAATGGTAAGTGGCTCATTGCTGGCATCTTTTGATACCATCACTCAAAAATTCACGTATTTAAAAGGGGGACAAAATCAATTCTATTTTGCAGGAGCAGTAGGTCAAGGAAGTAAAGGTCGTATAGCCTTTGTCGCACAAGGGATGTTTTATGAAATTGAAAACGAAAAAACGATTTTCAAAATCCCTTTAGCGGAGCGGGCCACCACTTTATTCCTTGCTGCCGATTCTCAGCAATACGTTGGTACACTTAATGGCCTTTTTGTAAGAAATGGAAACAAGTTTGAACTAGTAAAAAATTCGGTGCTTGCCAAAGAACGAATAAACCATATAACAGGAGATAACAAGCATTTATTTGTGTGCACAAAAAACAAAGGCATTTTTATAGCAGAACAAGGAAACTGGACCATGTTAAACAAAACAAATGGACTTGCATCCGATATCTGCAACTATGCGCTGATCGACACACACGATACCATTTGGGTTGCTACCAATAAGGGGATTTCTTTTTTTAATAGCAAGCATCCATCTGTAATTAAAACACTTAACATCAGCAATGGTTTGCCAACCAACGAAATCTCCTCCCTGGCTAGAAATGAAAATCAACTTTTTGTAGCCACGCGGGAAGGGCTTTGCATTATTGACTTGAATAAAAAATATTTTAACACAATACCTCCTGAAATATATATCAGTAAAGTGATTGAGAATACTAAAAATAGACCAATTGAAAACAATTCCATTTTAGAGTACAAACAAAACACCTTGCGCTTTTTTGTTGAATGTCCTAGTTATAAAAAACAATTTTCGCCCCGTTATAGGTATACCTTAAAAGGCTTTTCCGACAGTGTTTATTATTCAGAAAATGAAATACTTGATTTTCAAAATTTAGAACCGGGTGATTATACACTTGAAGTAAGAGGGATCAACAACAATGAGGTATACTCAAAAAGCGCAGCCTACTTTAAGTTTAAAATTAAGCGACCTTTTTGGACGAGTGTGTGGTTTATTGTGCTGATGATTGCCCTAATGGCAGCTATTGTTTATTTATTTATTATCTGGCGAATTTCTAGAATTAGAAGACAAGAAGAATTAAAATCAGAATTAAACGCAATGTTAATTG
>DGQS01000189.1 GCA_002389785.1 Bacteroidetes bacterium UBA4408 | reverse complement strand
AAATGTTCTTCAAGCAAACGTTGCTTTTGAATTTCCATGGATTGATTCGCAATTTCGGATACTATTTTTTCAAACCTTGAAGATTTAAATTTTTGGCCTTGATCACCTCCAAATTGATCCTTATAACCATCTGTAAAAAGATACAACATAGTTCCCTTTACCAACTCTATTTCCTTTTCAACAAAATTAATTTCACGAGTCGAAAATACTCCTCCAACAGGAAATACATCACCTCTAATTTCTGATAAAGTAGCATTGTGTACCATATAAATGGAATGATTAGCTCCTGCAAAACAAATTTTGTTTGTTGTATAATCCAGGCTACAAATTGCAATGTCCATTCCATCATCTTGCGAATTTATTTCACCTTGCTTTTGACGCAATGTAGCAGAAATTCGGGTATTCAGAAGATTCAAAATTTTTCCAGGGGTAAGGTGTGGTTGATTGCTAATAATTTCATTTAATAAAGTATTTCCAATCATACTCATAAATGCACCCGGTACTCCGTGACCTGTGCAATCTGCAACAGCTATTAATAATTTGTTTGATGTTTTATTAATCCAATAAAAATCGCCGCTTACAATATCTTTTGGAATAAATAACAAAAACGATTCTTTCAATAAAAGTTCAATTTCTGATTTACCTGGAAGTATTGAGTTTTGTATTCGTTGTGCATAATTAATACTATCGGTGATTTTGTTGTTTTGCTTTTCAATGAGTTTGTTTTTTTCTTCAAGTACAAAATTGT
Organism: Bacteroidetes bacterium UBA4408; assembly: GCA_002389785.1. Lineage (GTDB taxonomy): Bacteria > Bacteroidota > Bacteroidia > UBA4408 > UBA4408 > UBA4408. The sequence continues at coordinate 8,513 of DGQS01000189.1, read as the reverse complement.
TGTTTTTACGTAATCGTAAGAAAACTGCGAGAATTAAAACTAATGCAACTGATAAAATAATTATTACTGCCAATGTAAAGAGCCCATTTTTATAGTTAGAAAGTAAGGATTCGTTGTGTTTTTGCTTCATAAGCAGCTCGCTAATTTCCTTTTGACGATTTAATGATTCATACTTAGCTTGCATTTCAGCGATTTGCCGAACTGAATTTTCTGAATTTAATTTTTCAATGAGTTCAAGCAGTTTCGATTTAAAATTGTAGGCTTTTACATACTTGTTTTGCTTTTCGTAGGTTTTGGATAGCTGAGAATAGACATTAATTTGCAAGTTGAGTTCTTTGGTTTTTTCGGCAACGGCCAATGCCTTTAACTGATATCTCTCGGCTTTCTCGGGTTCATTGTTTTTTAAATACAATGCTCCAATATTGTTGTTGTAAAATGCTTCCGACACTTCATCATGTAAGGCTACAGCAATATCAAGGGCTTTTTGATAATACAATAGAGATTTATTGGTATTACCTTGTGCCAAATAAATGTTGGCAATGTTGTTACTTAATTTAGATATTAGCGCTTGGTTATTGATTTCTTCAGCTAAAGATAAACCACGCAAATAATAATTTTCAGCGTCATTTCTTTTGCTAATGCCACTTTTCGATAAGGCATTTCCAAGTGAATTTAAAATTTCAATAATGCTTATTTTATCCTTGTTCTTTTGGGCAATATTCAATGCCTTGTTGAGATAATTAACAGCAAACTCATATTGACCAATAAGGGTATAACATTGCCCCAATTTTAAATGTGAAGCAACAATGTTCTTAGTTGAACCACTGTTTTCGCTCAATTCCAATGCTGAAATAATTTTTGAAATAGCTTTCTCATTTTGCCCATCTTTGCTTTCTATTTCGGCTGCTATTAGTAAAAATTCAATCTCCGAAATAGTATCTTGCAATTTATAAGCAATGGCAATTCCTTTATTGGCGTATTGAGTAGCTATGGTTTTGGACGAATCTGCATACAATTTTGACAGTTGCGATAAAACCTTCAATTGGCTACTAGGACTTAGGGCCGGTAGAATTTTTTTTAAACTATCAATGTGATGTTGAGTGGTAGCAAAAAGAAGAAAAGGGCTAAAACAAATTAGCAGCAAACAAAGAAGATTTTTTTTTAGCAGCATAATTAATGAATTAGCAAATTTCAACTTCTTTAAGTTGAGGTGGTTGTAGGTACATGGCACGTATGCTTTGAATGCAGCAACAGTAGCGAAGGTAATAAAAATAATAGCTACTTTCGCCATTTATGTAAAAACTGTTTTTGGTTTAGTATGTCAAAAAATTTTAAAGAATTATTGTCTGGCATTACCACGTTTATTTTTGATGTGGATGGAGTGTTAACGGATGGAAGTGTGACCCTGCTTCCCGATGGTGAACAAGTGCGAAAAATGAATATCAAAGATGGATTTGCCCTCCAATTAGCCATCAAAAAGGGTTACAGGGTAGCTATTATTTCGGGAGGAAAAAGTGAATCAATTCGTACACGCATGCAAGGGCTGGGCGTAACGGATGTATATTTAGGAATAGCCAACAAAGTTGAAAAATTTGATGACTACCTGATTTCTGAAAATATAAAACCCGAAGAAGTACTTTATATGGGCGACGATTTACCTGATTTTGAGGTTATGAAAAAAGTAGGAGTTGCGGTTTGTCCATTTGATGCAGCGCCCGAAATTGTTGCTTTAAGTCTTTATGTTTCTCGACATAAGGGTGGTGAAGGCTGCGTTCGCGATGTGATTGAACAAACATTGCGTTTGCATAATAAATGGTTTGATGTTTCAGGATTTGTATGGTAAAAATTGTGTAAAATGATCGCATTTCTAAAACTTATTCGAATTCAAAATTTATTATTAATTGCATTTGTACAGTATTTAATTCGCTATTGCTTAATTGGTGCAATGGTTCGATTTAGTGGCCTAGAGTTACAAATGAGTGATGTTGACTTTTTTTTATTGAGTCTATCTACGGTTATGATTGCTGCTGCCGGATACAGTATTAATGATTATTTTGATACTCAAATTGACCGCGTTAATAAACCCAATAAAGTTTTAGTTGGACGTACTATTAAACGTAGAGTCGCAATGGGCGCACATTTGGTAATTAGCTTCCTAGCTATAGGTATTGGTTTTTATTTAGCGAATAAAGTTGGAATGTTGAAACTCGGATTTATTCATGTGCTGAGCGCCGGTTTTTTATGGTTTTACAGCACCGATTTTAAGCGTCAATTGGTACTAGGAAATTTGGTAGTAGCAATGTTGGCTGCTATGGTACCGCTCATTGTTGGATTGTATGAAATACCCTTATTAATTAAAAAATACCGTGAATTATTAATAGAAAGCAGCACCAATTTTAATTTCATTTTTTACTTCGTTGCAGCTTATTCAGGATTTTCATTTTTAACTACATTTATTCGTGAGGTAATAAAAGATCTGGAAGATTATGAAGGGGATAAAGAATTTGGCCGAAACACTATTCCGGTAGCCCTTGGAACGAAGGTTGCAAAAGGCATTATCGTAATTCTGTTACTACTGTGCATGGTGCTTATTACGCTATTGCAGTTGAAACAATGGGAGAGTGGAGATAAAATTTCATTTTATTATTTTTTACTGGCGCTGCAATTGCCATTTGCCTTTTTATTATACAAAATCACTAAGGCAAAAAACGCTAAAGACTATGCGTTTGCGAGCAGCCTCAGCAAGGTAATTATGTTTTTAGGAATTTGCTTTACGCTAGTTTTTTATTTTCTAATTGCTGGAGTTTAATGTGAATCAGCTTTTTTAAAATGCTCGTAGATGGTTATGTTTACAAGCAAAAGCAACAAGCAATAAAAACTATCTTCTATTGGAATTGTCCCAATACGTATTCCTGAATTAAATGCATCGTTATATATAACTATAGGAAGACTGGTAAGAAATCCATTCATTATTAAAAAGGGAATCAAACAAATCGCATAGGCTGCATAAAACCTTCCTAAATAAGAAACTTTGGTAAAACGAATGTGATAAATTAAAGTTAGTACCAATAGTAAACACTGAAAAAGAGTATATATTTTTGAAGAAAAAATCAATCCAAATACAGTAAAAAAAGCTAAAAATAGCAGATTGATTTTTGAGGAATAAGGTAATAGAAAATCCTTTGGTATATAGGCAATCAGTACTTCGTACACAAAAACACAACTGAAAGGAACTACCCAAAAAAACAACACTTCTTCCAGCGGCAAATTTCCCAGGTTGATACCAAGTAAAAAGGCTGGATTAAAACTCCACACTTGCAAATGGGTGAAGAGCATATCCCAAGCAACAAAGAAAGCACCCGAAAGTAGTATTGCTGGAAATAAATATTTCCATTTTTTGTAATAGGCTACTTTTTTGTCGAAACTCAGCAAAAATGGAAATAGTATAACCAGTATATCAATGTAAAGATAAATGGGCATAGGTGCTGAGTTAGTAAAGGATTATATTGATTTCTTTTCCCAATATTTTCCGGGAACTATAACAAAACCAAAGGATTCACCACCTTCTTTTACCATTTTTTTGTGGTGAATTTTATGGGCCCTTCGAATAGCCCTAACATATGAATTATTCCAGGTACGAAGAATTTTTATTCGTTGATGAACGATTACATCGTGCACTAAAAAATAAGCAACACCATAAGTAGCTATGCCGATGCCGATATAAAACAACCAATCGTTTTGGTGGGCAACTCCCAAATACCAAAGTAAAGCTGAAGGAATAGCGAATATAAATGCAAACCAATCGTTTTTTTCAAAAAAACCATGATGCGGTTCATGGTGATCGCGGTGTAAAAACCACATGAAGCCATGCATCACATATTTATGTGTAAACCAAGCTACAAACTCCATGAAAAAAAAGGTAACAACTACAATTGCGATATTTAGTAAAATATTCATTGAAAAAATTAAGCAACGTGAAAAAAATGATAGTGCAAATTTAAAATAATAAAAAAGAGTAATTGAATGGAGTAAAGAAAAAAAGCAAAAGGGTTTTTAGTCTCGAATTTGAAATTGAAAAATAGGAGATTAAAAAAGAATCCAAAAATAAACCAGGCTACAAAATTTTGCAGTGGAATTTGATCGTTTTGCCAATACCAGAAATCGGCATGCGCTGCATACAATTCTATAAAATAATCAAAAATAACCATCAGTAAAGCAGCTATTAAGGATTTTAAATAGATACTTAACCGAATTGAATGTACCATCATGGCTGTACAATAGGTTAATACCACCCAATTGAGGCCAATAATTGGCGGTGTACCATTTATCTTCCAACCTAGCGATTGTCCATACTGGTAATAACCAAATAGTTTACCGGTTTGCACCCCATACAATTCAATAGCAAATCCGGCACAGCCAACAAACACAATAAATTGAAAAAGTGTTTTGTCTTTTGGTTTATGAAAATAAAACAACAAAGCTGCAGCTGCGATTAAGTTAAAAGGAGTGAGTGAACTGAAAATGGTTCGATAATACACCATTCCAAGTATACCCACTAGGTAAATAATGATTAAAAATAATTTGGCATAAGCTAGTTGATCGAGCTTTTTTATGTCCATTACAGCTTACTTAAAATTAAGGATTCTATTTCCGGGCTATCCCACTTTTTCTCTATATCAGGTAATGCCATTACTTCATCCATTATTGCTTGCTGCTCTTTTCCCTTTCGAAGTGCAACCGAGTAACGTATTTCGGGACTAAAAGTAACCATTGAATATGCTGTAATCCATTTTTCCGGATGTTTGTTACTAAAATTAGCTTCTATCTTTTTTTGCAATAAAAATTTCGGCTGACCTACTAAATCACGCATCTCAACAAAATTACCGATAGCCAAATCTGCAATTGCATCCGAATCAGGCTTTCGGCTAATTTCATAAGCCTTAAATACCTTTTCCCAATCCTCCTTGTACTCATCCAACAACTGGTTAAACACCGTACAATCTTCAAATCCGCAATTCATCCCTTGTCCAAAAAAGGGAACAATGGCATGCGCAGCATCACCAATTAATGCAAGCTTATCTGAAATAGTCCAAGGAAAACACTTCACTGTAACCAATGAAGAGGTAGGATTGTTCATGAAGTCGTCAAGTAAAGTTGGCATTAATGCAACTGCATCCGCAAAATAGGTTTTAAAAAATGGCAACACTGCACTTCTTTCTTTTAGTGCATCAAAAGAGTGTTCACCTTCAAAAGGAAAAAATAGGGTACAGGTAAAACTGCCATCAAAATTAGGTAAGGCAATCATCATGAATTTTCCTCTTGGCCAAATATGGAGCGCGTTTTTTTCAATTAGAAAACTTCCATTTTCTCCAGCTGGAATGGTTAATTCTTTGTATCCACAATCGATGTAGTATTGTTGGTAATTAAAGCGATCGGTATTTAATTGAATAGCCAAACGTCCGGCCGAGAAAGCTCCGTCGCTACTGATTATCAAATCCGATTGTATCGATTTTTTCTTTTTGGTAATTGTATTTTCAAAAACAGCGGTATTGGTTTTTAAATCAACCACATCACAACGTTCATCAAAATGAATTTTAACATTGCTTTGTTGCTCTGCTAAGTCCATTAATTTGCAATTAATTCCGCCTCTTGAAACCGAGTATATGGCTTGATTTTCCTTACCATAAGCTTGATAAGCGGTGCTTCCATCCATGTTGTGAATATATCGTCCATACATAGGGATTGCTATTTTTCTAATTTCATCTCCAATTCCAACAGCATCAAGCGCTTTCCAGCCTCGATCGCTCAAAGCCAAATTGATAGAGCGCCCGGCTACTCCGGTATTTTTACGCATATCGGGTCTTCTTTCGTAGATATTTACTCGATGATTTCGCTTAGCCAAAATAATTGCCAATAATGAACCCACTAAACCGGAACCGATTAAACTGATGTTTTTTTGAGTACTCATAATGTAAGCTATAGATTAAGTTCGCAAATGTAATGCTTTACCCAAAATGTTAGGATTGATTTTAATCATGGAATACTTAGAATAGAGTTTGCACCCCATTTGCAAATTTTGCTTCGTGTTGTAATAACCACTTTTTTCGCTCCAAGCCGGCAGCATACCCTACGAGTTTACCCGATTCGCCAATTACCCGGTGACATGGTACAACAATCGCAATTGTATTTTTCCCGTTAGAATTTCCAACAGCTCGAACACTTTTCGGATGGTTTAATTTACGTGCAATAGTCGAATAGGAACAAGTTTTACCATAAGGGATATTTGTTAATTGAGTCCATACTTTTTGTTGAAAATCGGTACCTTGCTGGTGAATAGGAAGGTTAAATACCTTTCGTTTTCCTAAAAAATACTGAGATAATTGAAGGCTTGCTACTATCGCTAATTCAGGCTGAAATTCGGTATCAATCGTTTTGAAATCGCTAAAAGAAATTGAGTAAATAAATTCGGTATTTCCTTCAATTTTTAGATATCCCAAAGGGCATTCAATGTTGGTACAAAAATTCACGTTTTAATAGTTGGTATTGCAAGTTTAGTAAAAATTGACTTAGCAATTTTATACCACCTATTTCAGCTAATTAAAGTGAAATTACAGGCTAAAAATTTAACCCGGATGGTATTGAAAAAAAGAGTAAATTCGTGTTTTCTTTTTTTGACGCATAAAATGATTTTAGAAAATATCGAAACTGAGGTATTAGAAATTACCGAACATGTTGTTAAGGCCGACAATAAGCGGGCTTTAATAATTCACAACGACGACTATAATACTTTTGATCATGTAATTAATACCTTAATTGATGTGTGCAAGCACAATCCAATTCAAGCTCAACAATGCACATTAATAATACATTATAATGGGAAGTGTGAAGTTAAATTAGGGACACTTCAGGAACTTATGCCCATGCGATTTGCCATTCAAAACCGAGGTATTTCGGTGACGATCGAATAAAGCAATACTTACAAAATATTGCTCCATAAGTAGGATAGCAACAGTCTTCATTCGCTACTTATGTTTTATTTCTGTTATTTATTTATACTTCATTTATGAAAAAAAGTGTCTTAATTGTGTGCCTTGGTTTAATGGTAGTAAGTTGTTTTAAAGTTCCAATTTCGGGACGAAGACAAATAAATTTATTGCCTGAAAGTACAATGATTGGTATGAGCGTGACCAGTTACAAAGAATTTCTTAGCCAAAATCCCTCTTTACCTACAAGCGACTCTCAATCGCAAATGGTAAAAAATGTTGGTGCAAAAATTCAATCAGCAGTAACGCGATACCTCGGTCAAAAAAAAATGAGTGATCGGGTAAAAGGATATAAATGGGAATTTAATTTAGTGAACGATAATACTGTAAATGCCTGGTGTATGCCCGGGGGAAAGGTTGTTGTTTATTCAGGTTTACTTCCTGTAACTCAGGATGAAGCCGGACTTGCAGTTGTTATGGGGCATGAAATTGCACATGCCATCGCACGTCACGGTAATGAACGCATGAGTCAAGGCTTGGTTACACAACTGGGAGGAATAGGATTGCAAGTAGCATTGGCACAAAAACCAAAGGAAACTCAAGATATATTTATGCAGGCTTATGGTATTGGTTCAACCTTAGGAACATTGAAATATTCGCGTGTGCATGAATCGGAGGCCGATAAAATGGGATTGGTATTTATGGCTATGGCCGGATATGATCCAAGCACCGCTATTGCATTTTGGGAACGTATGGCAAAACAAGGCGGAGCAAAACCTTTGCAAATTTTAAGCACCCATCCAAGCGACGAAACCCGTATTAAAGACATTAAAGCATTTTTACCCGAAGCTTTAAAATATTACAAAAAGAGTTAAAGCTACTTCGTTGAAAAATTTCTTTTAAAAGTAGTTAATTGAAATTTTAAACGGCTTCTGCTAAGTAATTTTTACAAATACTCCATTTAATAAATTAACTACTACCAAAGACAGCGAGTAAGGATAATCGAATAAATTTATAATCGGTTTAACTCAAACTATAAATCACCAAACCACTTCTTAGTTTTGGTTCAATCCAGGTAGTTTTGGGAGGCATAATACAGCCATTGTCGGCAATGTTCTTTAACTGTTGCATACTTACGGGAAAGAGTCCAAAAGCAACTTTCATTTTACCATCGTCTACCTGTTTTTTCAGCTCCTCCATTCCCTTAATGCCCGATACAAAACGTACTCGCTTATCGGTTTTCAAATCATTTATGTCCAATATAGGTGCTAAAATGTGTTCCGAAAGAATCGAAGCGTCTAAACTCCCAACAGGGTCGTTGCTGTGATAGGTTCCTTTTTTGGCAGTTAACGAATACCAATTTCCATCGAGGTACATACTCATATTGTGCAATTGGCTTGCATAGTAAGGTTCACTGCCTTTGCTTTCAACGTCAAATTTCTGACTTATTTTCGCAATAAAATCATCTTTGCTAAGTCCGTTCAAATCTTTTACAACGCGGTTAAAATCATAAATGTGCAGCTGTTTTTC
>DGQS01000196.1 GCA_002389785.1 Bacteroidetes bacterium UBA4408 | reverse complement strand
CTGCCACAACAATTTATTTTATCGGTTGGCACCATTGAAGAACGAAAAAATTTACTCACACTTGTCAAAGCGCTGCAGCAATGTAAAGAATTGGAGTTAGTGGTAGTTGGAAGAAAACGTGCTTATTATAGACAGGTTGCTAATTTTATTCTTGAAAATAACATGCAAGCAAGAATACATTTTCTTGAAGATGTTGCAAATTCAGAATTACCCGCACTCTATTGTTTAGCTAAACTTTTTGTTTACCCTTCATTTTTTGAAGGTTTTGGAATTCCAATTCTCGAATCATTATTTTGTAAAACACCTGTAATTGCTGCAAATTCCAGTAGTTTGCCGGAGGTTGGAGGAGCACACACCGTGTATTTTGAATCAAGCAATGCTGATCAGCTTGCTGCTGAAATTAATCGAATTTTTTATTCAGATACACTTCAGAAGGATATGGCAGAGCAAGGTTACAATCATGCCCAAAAATTTTTACCCGAGGAGGTTGCGCGCACAATGATGAATTTATATTTAAAAGAATGGAAACCATAATTAAGGAAGCAAGCGAACTATTAAAACAAGGCAAAGTTCTACTTTATCCTACCGATACCGTGTGGGGTATTGGCTGCGACGCTTGCAACGAAAAAGCAGTTGATCGTATTTTTGAGATTAAAAAACGTCCGGCTGAAAAGAGCATGATTGTGTTGGTTGATTCAGAAGCCATGTTAAATAAATATGTAAAAGAAGTTCCCTCACTAGCTTGGGATCTTATTGAATTTGCTGAAAAACCATTGACCATTATTTATGACCAACCTTGCAATATTGCACCTAATCTGCTTGCAGGTGATGGAACCCTGGCAATTCGACTTGTGAAGGATGATTTTTGTAAAAGACTTATACATAAGTTCGGCAAACCACTTGTTTCTACTTCGGCCAATTTTAGTGGAATGTCCACTCCTTCAAATTTTTCTCAGATCGATGAAGCATTAAAGTTTGAAGTGGATTATGTAGTGAATTGGCGTCAATCGGATTTGAAAAACGTTCCGGCTTCAACCATTATTCGACTCGGAAACAATGGCGATATCAAAATTATCCGCAAGTAATTTTATACAGATGTGGGGCATCAAACTAACTGGCTACTTTATTAAATTGTTGTTGTTTTGGCTGGTTTTTTTTCTTTTTCAGCAAGTGCTTTTTTTCGCCGTTAATAATGGATTTACGCAGGTAAGTTTTCTCGAATTTATGCGTGCAACATTGTATGGTTTGCGGATGCACCTTGCCGGTATTATGTTTATTGTTTCGTTACCCATAATGGCATTGATTGCCTATACCTGGGGAGCTTCTGCCAAACAATGTGAACTCTTTATTAAATGGGAAACACTAATCCTCCTTGTATTTTGCACTATTTTATGCACGATCGATATTGGAATTTACAAAGCCTGGGGAACTAAATTTAATGCTAAGGCACTAGCCTATCTTACCTTTCCCAAAGATGTACTCCCACTTGTATTCGAGCGTCAAACCCTGCTTCTTTTACCAATAATTGTTGTACAAGTGTTTGTTTTTAATTGGCTGAGAAAAAAAATTTGTTCACCTTTTCCTCATCAAATTACTTCAGTATTTCACAAGATTGGATTAACTATTTTTTTAATCGGGTTTTTTATCATTGCCATGAGAGGTGGTACTCAAAAAATACCACTTAATCGTAATCAAGTTTTTGTAAGTGAAAGTTCCCTGCTCAATTTAAGCAGCATGAATAGTTTCTGGAATTTTTGCGATTTGTTTTTTCACCCGCTCGAAACTACTAAGAATCCTTATACATTTTTTGATAACCAAACAGCCGAAGCGTATTTTCAAAAATTAAATTACACCCCCAAAGATACTACAGAGCATATTTTTAAAATAGCTAAACCAAATGTTGTTTTAGTGTTTCTTGAAAGCTGGACTGCCGATGTGGTTGAATGCATTGGTGGCGAAAAGGGTGTAGCACCACGTTTAGGAAAATTGGCTGAAGAAGGAATGCTGTTTACAAATTTTTACTCAACCGGGTATCGCACAGAACAAGGATTGTTAGCGATGCTTAGCGCATTTCCAGCCCAACCACAAAGTTCGGTAATTTATAACTGGGGCACCTTCGACAAACTTCCAAATTTGTTTCGAACCATGAATGCAAATGGATATTACACTTCTTTTTATTACGGTGGTCGCTTACAGTTTGATAATGTTGAAGCTTATTTGCGAAGTGCAGGAGTGAAGGAAATTGTTGGAGAAAATGATTTTACCATTCATCAGAGAACCATGTGGGGAGCTTATGATGAAGAAATTTTTAATTTGCATTTAACCAAAATTCCGGAAATGAAAGCTCCCTTCTTTTCGATGATGGGAACTATAACTACACATGAATGGTGGGATGCAGCGGTGCCGAAAATATTTAATGGGAAGGATGAAATCGGTGATAAGTTTCGGAATACAGTTCATTATTCGGATAGTTGCTTGTACTACTACATCCAAAGAGCCAAGAAACAAAGTTGGTACGATAGCACCATTTTTATTTTAGTGGCTGATCATGGTTGCCGATATCCTTTGCAGCGAAACAACTACGAAGTGGAACGTCATCATATACCATTGGTAATTGTGGGCGGTGCTTTGAAGGAGGAGTACAGTAACAAAATAAACACAAAGTTTGCTTCACATACTGATTTGGCGGCTAGCTTACTTGCCCAGCTAAACATTGGTTCAGATGAATTTATAAGAAGTAAAAATATCTTTAATCCTTATTCTCCTGCTTTTGCCTATTACGCTTTTGACAATGGTTTTGGTTTGATAAGCAAGGATAAAAAGATAATATATGATCATTACAAAAAGAAATTAATTCTTGGAAACGAATCTGATACAGCAATTTTTAAGTTTGTTAATTCAGGCAAGGCTTATTTGCAATGTACCAATGGCTATACAGCAGCTCAACAAATGAAGTAATGGATACATTTACTCGTAAGCTAACTTGTTTTTTGGTACAGAAGAATTTTATCTAATAAGAAAAAGGTAAGCTCAAATTCAAGCCAAGTAAATTTAACCTAAGCATATACATGCTTTATTGAGCTAAGTGCACAAACCCTTTTAAATCATACTTTTTATTGTCTTTCCCAATTCCTTCTGCATGATAAAAATATACACCATTGGGTACTTTTTCTCCGCTTTTGGTGCGCCCATCCCACGATTCATTTACTTGTGTCAAAGTATTGATCTCAACACCCCATCGCGAAAATATGCTACAAGTTAATTGAACAATATTTTTTTCGATTGCTGTAAAATGATCGTTTACACCATCGGCGTTCGGACTAAAAATAGTTGGATAATTCAAGCTACTCGAATCTGTTTCGGCAATGGCCACACGTTTTTTATTTGGAGTACAACTCGCCAAATCATAATTCAATGAAATACCCGAAGGTACCTGAATAGGAGTTTGTATGGTGGCAGAATTTTCATCAATTACAATGGGAAGTAGGGTATTTGGGTATAAGGCATTTTGATTTCCTAATCCTACATAAAAAGTATCGTTTAGTAAAAAGCAACCATAGGCATGATTGGAATTAAATTCAAGAAAATACTTTTTTAAAATACTGCCATTCGGCGAAATGATAATCAACGAGTCAGTATTTAATGAAGTAGAATCTCTTGTAAGCAAATAAATATTTCCACTTGTATCTACAGCTATATCAGCACAACCAACATTTTTTGAACTGGTAAAAATTACCGTAGAATTAGTTCCGTCAAACTTAGAAATTTTAGTATCATTCGGCTTATTACATAAATTGTATAAAAACTTTTCATAGCCACCTAAATTGTATAAATCAAGTGTTGAAGTTGCACTTTGAATCCATGTTGTATCCTGTGTCCAGAAATAATAACTATTGGTAAAAAAATCGCTTACGTAGAAAGTTGGAGAACTTATTGCACTATCTAAATTTGAACAAATAGCAAGTCCATTTCCCGGTACATCGGAAACAGTATTTCCAGTAAAAGTTAAAGACCCATTGCTAAGCGCATATTCCACCAACATAGTTCCACTCAAATTAAATCCCCAAAAAGTGTTTTGGGAAGAACAAGGCGATGTAGTACTTGCTGTTTTTTGTAAGGGAATATGGGTAAAAGAAGAAGGCTCGTTTGAAGGTAAAATAAACTTGGTACCGGTTGCGTATTCAATTTCTTGCGCAAATGATCTAGAAGTACTTACCAAAATGCATAAGCAAAAATAACTTGCTAAAAATGCTCGTCGAATCATCTGTTGTATATTTTGTAAAGCTAAGAAATATTGAAAATATAAAGACAAATGTAGTTGATGAGCTTCTCTTATCAAGTTAATGAGTTGCCATCAAAATAAGTGATGATTGCTTTTATAGGCACTAATTAAAAATTAAATTTGCAAAAAAAATGAAGTGAAGGCACATCTTACTCATCCTGTATTTAAAATTGTTTCCGACTGTTCATCAACCTTACAAGTGCAATCTTATGTGATAGGAGGATGGGTGCGCGACTTACTTCTTAAACGTCCTTGTAAAGATATAGATATTGTTGCAATAGGCTCCGGTATTGAGTTGGCAAAAGCAGTTTCAAAAAAACTGGGCACTGATTATCCGGTTACTATTTTCAAAAATTTTGGAACTGCCCATATTAAATACCACGATTACGATATCGAATTTGTGGGTGCACGTAAAGAATCCTACAGAAGCGATTCACGCAAGCCTATTGTTGAAGATGGAACTTTGGAAGACGATCAAAATCGACGCGATTTTACAATTAATGCCCTGGCTATATCATTAGCAAATGCTACTTATGGACAGATGATTGATCCGTTTAACGGTTACGAGGATTTGCAAAGTCAACTGATTAAGACCCCTTTAGATCCAGATATTACCTTTAGTGATGATCCTTTGAGAATGTTACGTGCAATTCGATTTTCGTCACAACTCAAGTTTGTGATTGATAAAGATGCTTTGTCTTCCATCACTAAGAATAAGGAGCGAATAAAAATTGTTTCGGCCGAACGTATTACCGACGAACTCAATAAGATTATCTTATCACCCCAGCCATCCATTGGCTTCAAATTGTTGTTTGACACAGGATTGTTGCATATTATTTTTCCGCTCATGGCGAATTTACAGGGCGTTGAAACCATCAATAAAAAATCGCACAAGGATAATTTTTATCATACGCTAGAAGTACTCGATAATCTTTCTCAACACAGCAATGACTTATGGTTGCGCTGGGCTGCAATTTTACACGATATTGCAAAAC
>DGQS01000006.1 GCA_002389785.1 Bacteroidetes bacterium UBA4408 | reverse complement strand
GTTTGGCAGGAAGCATAGGACTGATTGCAGCATTATCATTTGCAATTTGGTTTCACATGGCTGGCGATAAACCCATGGCGGTATTAGCGGTGGCATTGGCTGGTGGATTACTTGGATTTTTATGGTTTAACTTTTCACCTGCAAAAATATTTATGGGCGACAGTGGTTCTTTGGTTATAGGGATGTTTTTTGCAATCATGTCGATTCGTTTAGTTGAATTTGATCAAGCTAAATTATTTGCTCCACTTTCAGATATTTCACGACCGGTTTTTGCGATTGCGGTTTTAATTTTTCCATTATTCGACACCATGCGGGTTTTTATTATTCGCTTAAGCAAAGGGATTTCTCCATTTACAGCCGATCGTAACCACCTGCACCATCGTTTGCTCGACTTAGGATTATCGCATCGCCAAACGGTTTATGTACTTTGTGCAATAAATGCGGTAATTATAGTGTTGGCGATAGCTTCCCGACATTATGGAGCAAATCTTTCGTTTGCAATGGTGATGTTATTTTCAATCCTGTTGTTTGTTGCGCCTTACTTTATTAAGTCTAAAGCTAACTAATTTAGTTTTGAAAACTTTTTACTTTCAAAAAATTGCATTTGTTTTTTTTTCAGTTTTTCTGAAACTTAGTTATCAAGCACATGCTCAAGCTTCTTTTGAGCCGCTCAACAGAGAATATTTGTTTCCCAAAGAACAACAATTATCGAATGATTCCATTAATTTTCATTCCAATTGCAAACCTTATTTAACCAGTGAAATAAAGTTTACCGGCGACTCTTTCTTTGTTCCGTCTAATCGCTTTCTTAAACGAGTTTATTTAGCATTTACCCCATCCGGTGAAACTGCTAAATCAGATATTACCGTAGCACCATTGATTTCTTTGCTTTCTGGATATGATTTAACCACAGCTTCTACCACTTTTGATTCCCGGTTAGGTGGAAAAATAAATTTTAATTTTCGAAATAAATTTTCTTCCGAACTTCAACTACTAAATATTAATGCAGATTTTCCGGATTACTGGAATACTTATTCTAAACAAAAGAAAATTATTCCGGGCAACGGCTATGCGTATCGCTCCAATTTAGGTTACACAAATCTTCAATGGAATGGATACCTTTCTTTTAGTCCGAATAGTCATTTTAATTTTGCCATAGGAAGAGGTAAAAACTTCTTTGGAGATGGTTACAGATCCCTTTTACTTTCGGATGTTGCCAACAACTACGAGTACTTTAAAATTACAAGTACAATCTGGAAATTAAAATACATTAATCTTTTTACCAACCTTAAAACCCAAAATAATCCAATCGGTAAATCTCCCGATCAATTTAATAAATATGCCTCTACACATTATTTAAGTTGGAATGCTACAAAGCGAATTAACATTAGTTTTTTCGAAAGTATTGTTTGGCAAAGTCGAGATAGTAATAATGCAAACCTGGGCTACGATGTTAACTATTTAAATCCGGTAATTTTTTACCGCCCAACCGAATATGCTTTAGGTTCAGGAGATAATGCTTTAATTGGGGCAAGTTTTAAAGTAAAACTAGTGAAGCAATTACAGGTATATGGTCAGCTGATCATTGATGAATTTTTGTTAAAAGAAATGAAAGCGCAAAGTGGTTGGTGGGCTAATAAGCAAGGAGTTCAGCTTGGACTAAAAACCTATTCATTGTTTAAACTTCCGAATCTTTTTTTTCAACTTGAATGGAACAGTGTAAGACCCTATACTTACGCGCATTCAAATACAGCTCAGAATTACGGGCACAATGGTGAAGCTTTGGCGCATCCGCTTGGGGCGAATTTTAATGAGTATTTTGTTGCGATAAATTACCGTTATAAGGCTTGGATGCTGGATGTGAAATGCAGTTTTGCAGAACTGGGACTCGATTCCGCCACTGCTAATTTTGGTCAAGATATTTATAAATCAAATATTTATCGCGTTAACGATTATGGAAATAAAACCGGTCAAGGACTCAAAACCGATTTAATTTCAGCAAAAGCCTCCTTGTGTTACTTGGTTAATCGTACCAATAATGTGCAGTTAGAGCTCAGTTACGTGCAGCGTATCCAAAGTAATGGCGGTGCATCACAATCAACTAATTTTATTTGTATTGGAATTCGCACAGCGTTAACAAATTTGTATCATGACTTCTGATTTCATTCAGTGAAAAAAATTGCCTTACTTTCTGATACCCACGGATACCTCGATTCAGCAATACCTAAATACCTCGAATCGGTAGATGAAATTTGGCATGCAGGAGATATTGGGACCTTACAAATAACCGATGAACTTCAAAAAATAAAACCGGTAAAAGCGGTGTATGGAAATATTGATGGTCAAGATATTCGACGTGTTCATCCTTTGCATCAGCGTTTTTTTTGTGAAGAAGTAGATGTTTGGATTACACATATTGGAGGTTACCCGGGTCATTATGCTCCTGCTATTAAACAACAAATGCAATTACAACCTCCGCAATTGTTTATTTGTGGACATTCACATATTTTGAAAGTAATGTTCGATAAAAAATTGAACGTATTGCACATGAATCCTGGGGCTTGCGGTAATCATGGTTTTCATAAGGTAAAAACCTTACTTCGTTTTACAATTCATCAAACGAAGATCAGTGACCTCGAAATTATAGAACTCGGAAATCGTGCTTAGCGCAAACGGTCGGCCGATCGTACCAGTTCCTCATCCTTCTTAATGAAGTATATTGAAAGAAGTGTAAACAGAATTGAAATTATTGGTAATAAGGTTCCCAAAGCGTAGTGAACCTGATCCTGTGAAACCCAATTTAGAACAGCAAGCGATACAAGTTGCTTTTGAGCTTGATCGAAATAATAAAATATGGCTACCAACAAAAGCACTTGTAATAAGATTAATAAACGCGCCAATCGTATTTGTAAATTTCGCTTCTTAAATTGAAAGAGTATGAATGCTGAAAGCAGCAGTATTCCTGAGTTTAACAACCTTAAAATCAGGGTAGATAAAACTTCGATTTTAGGATTCGAACTTTCATTTACAAATCCCCAAATACTAAAATTGTAAGATTGTTGTGAAGTAGTAATTGCTGCAATGGCAGTAAAATAGAGTAGAATACTGCACAGAAGCACTGCAGCTAAAAAAAGTGATTGTATGCGTTGAATCATAATAGGTTTTTTAGAGTCGCAAATATACTAAGCTTGGTGTGCTTTAAATAAAAACAGAAATATTTTATTGTTAGTTAAAATAATTGTATTATTGCAGCACGATACTGTTCAGCATTTCCGAACACCTTTAAAAATCCAATCGCTATTTTTTTGACTATCAAATACATTTCTCTTTAATCCTATCTGTTGGTTTAAAATTCCCTATTTTCTAATTACTATTAAAAAAATTTCTCATGTACAATGCCATTGAATTGAATAATAAGCTTGTTGACGAGCTTAAAACAATTGCGCAAAAGTTAACTGTCGAAAATTTCGATTCGCTTACTAAACAAGATTTAATCTTTGCGATTATCGAAAAACAAGGAAATAGCGGCATTGTTGCTGCCCCCGAACCTACCGAAACAAAAAAGGAAGCAAGGCCTCGAGCCGGAAGACCTCGTAAAGTGAAAGAAACTGCGGCTCCGGTTGATAAAGAAACCATGCAAAACGATGCAGCTACGCTTTTTACCGAACCAGTAATTCCTGTTGAAGAACCTGTTGTTTTTCATGAACCGGTTGTTACACCAATTGTAGAAGAAATCAATGTTGCAGAGAAATCTGTAAATACTGATATAGCTGCTTCAGAAGGCGTAGTAAAATCTGAGATTTCTAATACAAAGGAAAATGTGCCTACTCCTGAGATCAATGCTGAAGAACGTCCACGCGATAATTTTAATATCAATCGTCAACGCCATGAAAAAAGAAGTGAAAATCAATACAATTTTGATGGCATTGTAATAAGCGAAGGAGTGCTCGAAATTATGCCCGATGGCTATGGTTTTTTAAGATCTTCCGATTATAATTACCTCAACTCTCCCGACGATATTTATGTTT
>DGQS01000112.1 GCA_002389785.1 Bacteroidetes bacterium UBA4408 | reverse complement strand
AAAGCTCAACTACAGGTAGTGGCTATAACAACGCCATATCAATTAAACAAAAGCTTACAGGAGCTACCACCTACTTTTCGGATGTTCCAATTGATATTACCCTGGTTGATTCGAGCTGGCAAAGTGAAACCGTTAGTGTTATGTTGAGTGGAAAGGATTCTACATTCTTCATCCCAACCGGCTATCTTCCGCGCTATACTGCACTAAATTACAAACAAAAAATAATCGATGCCATCAGCAGTGAAGCACACGTACTTAAAAGCACAGGAATTACCAACTTTTCAAATGCATTTATGACGATAACGGTAAATTCCATCAGCGATTCAGCATTGATACGCATTGAACATAACTGGACCAAACCGGATTCTTTAAAAGATGCTAGTAAGCATTACCAACTTTCAACTAATCGCTATTGGAAAGTAGATGGAATTATTCCAAGCGGTTTGGTAGCATCAGGCAAAATTACCTACGATGGTCGCAAAATTTCATTCGCGGGTAATTCCTATCTCGACCACGATTTAATTGTTGGTAAAGAAGATAGTTTAGTGCTTTTATACCGAGTAAATGCAGGAGCTGATTGGGATTTATATACTTCGTATACAAAAACAATGGGAAATGTAAACGATAAAACCGGCACCATCACCATTGATTCAATGAAAGCTGGAGAATATGTATTGGCAATGAAAAATTCGCCGCTGGCAACTGCACCTGCATTAAAGAATGAAAACAAAGAATATAAGATTTATCCAAACCCGGCTGGTAACAAGTTAACCATCGAGCTCTTAAAAAATGCAAACAATAACTCCGACATCGATATTTACGATAGTAACCTAAAATTGTATGAAAATTACCGTGTGCAGGGTGAGCAAAACAATTTAACTGTAAGTAGTGAAGGATGGCCGGATGGGATTTATTTTGTCATTATTACCCATCATGTTACCCAGCAAACAATCATGCAAAAAATTATTATCAATCATCAAGAGCATGCCAACGATTAGGTGACTGATTCGATACCAAATATCCAAATGCATTGTTCATTCATCTCGGATCACATCATTAAACATCCCCCAAAATTTGCAGTTTATCGAATAATGAAATGGTTTACCGTAATGATTAACTAGATAAAAAAATAATTGCTATTTTAGCCACCCAATAACCATAAACAGCCAAAAATTGAAACGAATTTTATTTTTATTTCTTTTGCTTTCATCCTTGTCGCAAGCTCAAACCTGGAAGCGATACCGTAAAGAAATTTCTATTGGGATTGGTGCAACGCAGTTTTTAGGTGATTTAGGTGGTGCCAATCAGGTTGGTACTCACGTTTTTAAAGACATTGAATTTACAACCACACGACCGGATGTATCAGCTAGTTTTCGGTATTATTTAACTCCAAATATTTCAGCTAAGGCGGGTATATTTTATGGTTTAGTTAGCGGAAATGACAAATTAACCGGAAACCCGGCACGTGCTTACCGCAATTTGAGTTTCAAATCGCACATTTGGGAACTATCTGCTCAAGCTGAATTATCAGGTTTAACAGTTTATCGCGAAGGTCATCGATACGATATTAAACGTGCGCATGGGTATAAAAATATTTTGTTTCAGATGTATGGCTTTGTTGGCGTTGGTGTATTTCATTTTAACCCAAAAGGCTATTATCGCGGCAGATGGTACAACTTACAAGAACTGGGTACAGAAGGTCAAGGATTGCCCGGCGAACCTGAAAAATACAAACGTTTTGGATTGTGCTTGCCAATTGGAGCAGGATTCAGATATGGACTCTCTAAAAATTTGAACATTGGCCTGGAATACGGAATTCGAAAAACTTTTACCGACTATATTGATGATGTGAGTGGCGTTTATTACGATAATGAAGCTATTCGCGAATACAGCGGGGATGCAGCAGCCTATTTTGCAGATCCATCCTCGGGCGATTTACCAAGCTGGACAGCAACCGGGACCGACAGAGGTAAACCAAATTACAAAGACTCTTATATGTTTATGTTTGTTACAATAAACTACCGTATGTCAAATTATCACAAGCGAACCAATGCTAAGTTTTAAATAATACTACTTTCATAAAAAAAGGTGTCGAGTTTTTCGACACCTTTTTTTATTTCTAATTGTAGCAGTATTTATTAAGATGATTCGAAATTAAACCTGTTCAAATCCCCTTTCTTCTTTTTCTCTCCTTAATAATCAAACTTAACTCACGACCAGTTTGTCCCTTTACTGAAGTATTTTCGCGTGCACGGCGAATTAAATACGGTAAAACTTCTTTTACAGGACCATAAGGCACATACTTGGCCACATTATATCCGGCTTTAGATAGATTATAACTGATATGATCACTCATACCAAGCAATTGAGAAAAATAAATGTGCTTATCGTTTAAATTGAGGGAATGCTGTTTCATCAACTCAGTAAGATACATTGAGCTTTGTTCGTTGTGAGTACCGGCACAAAAAGCGATGCGCTTACTATGCGTAACACAAAATTCTAAAGCAGCATTGTAATCATTGTCGGTTGCAGCCTTTGTTTCCTGAATTGGAGAAGCATATCCTTTGTTTGCTGCTCGTTCACGTTCTTTCTCCATGTATGCTCCACGAACTAGTTTCGCTCCCAAAAAGTAATTTTTCTTTTCGGCATCGGCAAAAGAAGCTTTTAAAAAATCCAATCGGTCGTGACGATACAACTGATAGGTATTGTAAACAATCGCACGCTGTTTGTTAAACTTTTCCATCATTTCATTCGCCAAACCATCAATCGCAACTTGAATCCAGCTTTCTTCTGCATCTATAAATACTGGTACACCTGCTTGAAAGGCTGCTTCACAAATACTGTTTACGCGCTGGTGAACTTTGGTGAATTCCAATTCTTCTTCAGCTGTTAAAGCAGCTCCAGTGCTACATTTTTCGAGCAGTGCGAATCGTGCAAGTCCGGTAACTTTAAAGACACTGAAAGGAATATTTTTTTCATTTTTTGCTCTTTGAATCGTAGCAATGGTTTCGCGTGTGGTTGCATTAAAGTCGGCTTCACTTTCCTTCCCTTCAACCGAGTAATCGAGTATGGTTCCAATGTTGTACTTGCCCAATTCGGCAATAGTTTTAGTACACTCTTCTATCGTTTCACCACCACAAAATTGTTTGAAAATAGTAGCTTTTACAGCTCCGGTAATGGGTAATCGCATGGCAATTGACCATTCGGTAAGCATTTCTCCTATATTCACCATCCAAGGCCTGCTTACCATATTAAAAAGCCAATAGGAACGATTCAAATCAGAATTCTTTTTCCCTGAAAATGCATTTTCAGTATTGTCAAATGAAACCATACATATAATTTAAAACACAAAGATAAAATTAGACCTGACTATTTTCTCTGATTTTTGCAGTATTAACTAAAACGGGCAATGGTTATTGATGAAACCATTGCCCGTTATTTGTAAAGGAATACTTTATTTTACAACGAAACGTGTTCTGTAAGGTGTACCTCTAATAATTGCTTCTGCAATATAAACGCCTGAAGCGAATTGCATTTTCGGCTCTACCATGCACGATTCAGATGAATTGCATTGTAATTTATTAGCAAATATTCGTTCACCAATCATTGAATAAATGGCTATATCAATCGTTGTAGTTTCATCACTTCCCGGATGAATTTCGAGCATTACCGGTTCAGAAATAGAAACCGGATTAGGATAAATTCTTAGTCCTGCTTCTTTTGCTTCAACCGTTACTTCCGGATTTAATGCATCATACGAAAAACGTGGTACCGATGTGCCGGTAACAACTGTACAGGGTGCTCCATATGCACTCCAAACTCCATTAATATAATAAGCTACTTCTACAATATAGGTTGAATTGGGAAGCATGTTTTGTTGACCGCAACAAGCCAACGTCCATGAAAAACGCCAATCATTTAAGGGTGAATTTCTAGTAAATGTTTTATTATAAGATGCCGGTCCTGTAATGTGGTAGCGGTAATTACTTGCCCCGGCAATTGAAACACAATTTACAACACTCGAAAAGCTAGGCAATGCATAATTCGCACAGTACGCAGGTTGTAATTTGGTCAGTGGAACAGGCGGAGTTGTTAATTGACAAATGCTTCCATAATTACCCCAAACACCACCTACAAAAGCACGTACCTCAACGTTATAGGTGGTAGCATATTGCGCTCCTGATGCTGCAGGTAACCACGATAATCGGTAATCATTGAGCGTGCTGTTACGTTTTACTTCAACACTGTAACTTAAAGCAGTATTGCTTATACGATATTGATAATCGGTAGCTCCGTTCACTGCTACACAAGTAAATGGATCCGACATACCGCTGAGTGTTGAATTGCAAGAGGCAGGCGAAAGGTGGGTGGTTGGAAACGGACCTATTGTTACAGTACAACTGGCACCATAAGCTCCCCAATTACCATTGACTTTAGCTGCAACAGAAACTGTATAAGTGGTAGCGTATTGAACACCTGGAGCCCAATTCATGCGAAAATCTGTTAAGCTTGAATTGCGTTCAAAAACACTGTTAAAACCAAGTGTAGTGTTTTCAACTTTATAACGATAATTGCTAGCTCCTGCAACCGGTGTACAATAAATTTGATCGTACATGCTACTTACAGTGCTGTTGCAGGATGCCGGTGTTAAAGATGTGGCCGGTATTCCGGATACAAAGGTAGCACTAATGGTATGCGTTGTGTTTACATTTGTAAAAGTGTAGGATGAGATGGATCCTTGTGAAATACCATCGACCAACACACTTTGTATAGCAAATCCACCATTAGGTGTAATGCTATACGTTGTATTTGATCCACAATTTACCATTGAAGTGCCAGAAGGCGTGACAGAACCATTAGCTCCAGAACTTGCAGTAATTGCAAAAGTAACCGGAGTAAAACTTGCAGTAATTGTATGAGATGTGCTAATATTTGTAAATGTATAAGTGCTTATTGCACCTTGTGAAATTCCATCTACTAACACTTCCGAAATTTGATAACATGTATTTGCTTGAATGGTAAATTGCAAATTAGAGCCGGAGGTAACAACTTGAACTCCACTTGGTGAAATACTGCCATTTGCGCCAGCCGTTGCGGTAATAGAAAGCGCTGCTGAGTTAAATACTGCACTTATGGTATGTGAAGCTGTAACATTAGTAAAAGTATAGGTTGCAATTGCACCTTGCGATATTCCATCTACAATTACATCTTGAATGGTATAGCCCAAATTAGCTTGAATGGTATAGCTTTGATTAGCCCCACAATTCACAGTTGTTAATCCATTCGGACTAATACTACCATTGCTTCCTGCACTTGCAGTTATTCCGTACGTAAGCTGGCTAAAGCTTGCGCTGATGGTGTGTGCAGCAGTTACATTAGTAAAA
>DGQS01000138.1 GCA_002389785.1 Bacteroidetes bacterium UBA4408 | reverse complement strand
ACATAAAATAATTAAAGTTCTCCTCACCTGTAAAGTCCGGAAATTGTTCACGTTTCGATTTACCCAACAAGGCTGAAGAAGCTGAACGATGATGTCCGTCGGCAATATACACCGATTTCATTTTTCCGAACTCCTCCATAATTGTTTTCACATTTTCATAATCCTTTATAATCCAAAGCTTGTGTCGTTCTTCATCTCGAGTACTAAAATCGTACTCGGGCCGCGTTGCTAACATTTTTTCTAATATTTCATTTATGGTAGCATTATCAGGATAACTAACGCAAACTGGTTCGGCATTAAAGTCACATACTTCTAAATATTCTTTAAATCTCGTTTCCTTTTCAGTTAGGGTTTGCTCATGAATTTTGATCACTCCATCAAAATAATCTTGAATTGAGGCACAGGCGATTATACCTGTGTAGATACGGTTGTTTTTGTGTTGTTGATATAAATAAAACCCGGGAGTTGTATCCGAAATTAAATAGCCCTTATCAATAAACTCATTAAAGTGTGCTTTAATTACATTCAGATAGGCTGTATCCTGATCGCTTCCTTTACTGTGGGATGGATAATCAGGTTTTATAATGTGTAAAAAAGTATAGGGGTTGCCTTTTAACTTTGCCGATAATTCGGCTGAACTATAGGTGTCGAACGAGCGCGACGCAACCAAATGTACCTTATCACGCGAAGGGCGAAGCGCTTTAAAAGGTTTAATAATAGCCATAGTTCAAATTACTTTAATGATTAGTTTAATCCGGCAATAATTTTTTCGGCAAGCTCAATTCCAATTCTTTCTTGCGCTTCTTCGGTAGCAGCTCCTATATGCGGTGTAAGGGCAATTTTAGGATGCGTTAATAGCGCTTTTGAAGGAGTAGGTTCATTTTCAAAAACATCCAACGCAGCATAAGCAACTTTGCCCGAATTTAATGCATCAATTAAATCCTGTTCAACAATTACTCCTCCACGAGCAGCATTTACTAAACAAACACCGTCTTTCATTTTTTCGATTTCGCTTTTGCTAATTACTTTTCCACCCGGAACATGTAAGGTAATGAAATCAGCCTCTCTCAGCACTTCATCGAGACTAACCGTCTCAATTTTTGAAACAACATTACCAGCGCCATAAATAGTAACAGGTATCTCTACACTTTTAATAAAAGGGTCATAGGCAATTACCCGCATTCCGCATCCTAATGCAATTTTGGCAACCGATTGACCAATACGTCCAATACCAATGATACCGAGAGTTTTTCCCCCTAACTCAATACCTTTTGCATATTTTTTTTTCAAAACATCAAATTGAGTATCTCCACTAATCGGCATTTGACGATTGCTATCGTAAGTAAATCGAGCCATACTAAACAAGCCTGCAAAAACCAATTCGGCTACTGAATGCGATGAAGCTGCAGGTGTATTCACTACTTGTACACCTTTACTTTTAGCATATTCCACATCAATGTTGTCCATTCCCACACCTCCACGACCAATTAGTTTAAGTCCTGGGCACGCATCAATAAGCTCTTTTCGAACTTTGGTTGCACTTCTTACAGTTAGGGCAACATACTGATTATCGTTGATCGCCTGAATTAAATTTTCCTGTGCTACTTTTTCTGTAACAACTGTGAATCCTGCTTTTTCAAGAATACTTTTTCCTTGAGCATCAATGCCATCATTGGCTAAAATTTTTTTCATTTAGAGGTAATTGTGAGTAAAGATTAGATCCTGTGTAATTGTTGCGAATGTAAAAAATTAGCCGAATACTTTCTTTGGGAATTTAATAAAGGTGCTTTGCTGCTATCCATGCAGTAGTCCAAGCCGCCTGAAAATTAAAACCACCGGTTACACCATCAACATCAAGAATTTCACCAGCAAAATAAAGGTTGGGGCACATTTTACTTTGCATTGTGTTAAAGTCAATATCATTTAAGCTAACTCCTCCGCAGGTAACAAATTCTTCTTTAAAGGTAGTTTTGCCTTTTGCCTGATAAGTATCGTTACAAAGTAGTTCAGCCAATTTATTGCCTTGCTTTTTTGAAAGATCTGCCCATTTAGACTGTGCATCGATGTTGGCTTTTTCCAATAAAAACTCCCACAATCTTTTTGGGAATTCGGGCCAAGGACGAGTTCCAAGTTGCTGTTTAGCCTGTCGATTTTTTATCAACTGTATTTCTTGTACCATGGCATCATTGTGAAATCGAGGCATCCAATTGATGCTAAAATCAAATTCATAATTTTTTTCGGCCAATTCTTTTGCCCCCCATGCTGAAAGCTTTAATACAGCCGGACCACTAAACCCCCAGTGTGTAATTAATATAGGTCCTTGTTGACTTAGTTTACTACCCTTGATACTAATGTTTGCTGACGGTACAGAAACACCCATCAATTGGGTTATAGGCGAATTCGGAGTATTAAAAGTAAACAAGGAGGGCAGTGGAGGGATTAAGGTATGTCCTAATTTTACTAACCAATCATGGTCTCTTAAATTATTAATTCCTCCGCTAGCAAGAATTAATTTGTGGGCAATAATTTTTTCATTTGTATCAAACGTAATTTCAAATACATGGTCTTTGTGAAGTATGGAGGATATTCTAGCCTGCAGTCTTAATTGTACCTTAGCCAACGACGCTGCTTGTGTAAAACAATCAATAATGCTTTGTGAAGTATTGCTTTGCGGAAACATCCGACCATCTGTTTCAGCCTTAAGTTCAATACCTTTTTGTTTGAACCATTGAACAGTATCACTCGCACTAAATTGATGAAAGGCTTGTAAAAGTTGTTTAGCACCTCTGGGGTAGTTTTTTGCAAATTGCTGAATATCAAAACAGGCGTGGGTAACATTACATCTTCCACCACCCGAAACCTTTACTTTTGAAAGTACTTTGTTTGATTTTTCGAGAAGAATAACCCGTTTATCCTGAAAATTTTGAGCTGCATTAATGGCTGCAAAATACCCAGCGGCTCCGGCACCAATAACAACAATAGTAGTTTGCTTGTTCATTCTGGGCAAAGAAAAAAAATAATATGGTATTTTGTACAGTTCCTATTAATTTATTGCCATGTTTTAAACAATGTTGCTCGAATCTTGGAATAGTGAGAATAAGTTTTGTAAGTTATTGAAAGTAAGATTGATTCGTAATTTTTAATTCAATGGAAGTAGAACAACAAAAAATAAACTTTTGCTTGTTAATAAGATACCTTTGGGTGACTTTCGAAAATGGCATAATTTGTTAATTTTGCAAATAGAAGGATATAAACGAAAAGGGAACTATATGTTAGAAGAAAGCAACGAGGAGAATTTTGAGCATGGGGAAGAGTCGAATGAGGTGTTGGAACGTTACGAACGAATGCTCAAATTAAATGAACAATACTTTTTTGATGTAGCAGAGTTTGAAGAATTGATTGATACCTACATCGACAAAAAAAATATCACCAAAGCCATACAAGTAGCGCAGCTTGGATTAAGTCAACATCCATTTACGGTGTTGTTTTTAATACGCCAAGCTCAGTTGTATGCTGCATCTAACCAAGTTCAAAAGGCATTGGATACCTTAACAAAGGCAGAAATGCTTGAACCTTCGAATACTGAATTATTTGTTACCAGAGGTAGTATTTTCAGTCAGTTAAATGAGTTTGATAAAGCAATTGCGACCTATAAGCAAGCACTTGAAACTGCTGAAGAAAAGGATGAATTGTACATGCACATTGCATTTGAATACGAAAACAAAAGTGAGTTTGAATCGGCAATTAAGTTTTTGAAAAAGGCTGTACACGAAAACCCAGATAATGAGTATGCCTTGTATGAGCTAGCTTTTTGCTTTGACATTACTGAAAATACCGCCGAAAGTGTTAAGTTTTATACCGAGTTTATTGACCGTGTTCCTTATTCTCCTGCAGCTTGGTTCAATCTAGGAATTGCATATAACAAAGCCTCCATGTTTGAGAAGGCTATTGAAGCCTATGATTATGCCATTGTTGTTCAAGAAAATTTTTCTTCGGCTTATTTTAACAAAGCAAATTCCTTGGCAAATTTAGGTCGTTTTGATGAAGCAATAGCTACTTATAAGGAAACTTTTAAGTTTGAAGAACCAGATGCA
>DGQS01000038.1 GCA_002389785.1 Bacteroidetes bacterium UBA4408 | reverse complement strand
TGCTCGATAAACTACTGCCCCTAAAATATTTCTCAGTTCCAAAAGTACCGGTTCAGTTTCGTCCACTTCAACTTTTACTTCTACCTTCATCAATCGATCAGCCGGATTGGGTGTGATTGCTACTACAAAATGAGTATGGAAATAAGCTGAAGCCGACCAAGCACTCCAAGTACCAGTTGCAGTACCATTGTTTGCTGGACACATTGCCTGTACTTGCCATTCGTAATAACTTTGTTGAGCTAGTCCAGTTAACGTTTTCGAATTCGTTGTAGCAGTAACAGTTGTCCAAACATTGGTATTTAATTTTCGATAACGGACAGCATATTGCGACGTCAATGCAAAACTAGAGGCTGTCCATTTTACATTGGCACTTGAAGGTGTAATATTTGTTGCAAATAATCCTGTTGGTGGAGCACAAGTAGTGGCACAAGCAGAAGTAGTAAAATAAGCACTTGCCGACCATGGACTAGCACCCGCAGCTGTTGTAGAACAAAGTGATTGAACTTGCCATTCGTAATTGCTGTTGCAAATTAAGTTCGCTAAAGTGGTGGTATTTGCCGGCACTGTAAGTTGTGTCCAAACCGAAGTTGGTGGAACATTGGGTGTAATTATTCGATACTGAATTCTATAAGCAACTACTCCTGATTGAGCAGTCCATCCTAAATAAGCACTTGATGAAGTTACATTTCCTGATGTTAATCCGGTTGGTACAGGACAAGTTGTTGGACAAGTAAGAGTAGTAAATACTTTGCTGGCACTAAAAGCACTTAAAATAGTGGTCCCATTTAAATTGGAGCAAACTGAAGCAACTTGCCATTCGTACATAGCATTGCAAATTAATCCACTAAAAGTGAAGCTTGTCCCCTGCACTGTGGTTTGAGTCCAGTTGGTAACAACATTAGTAACTAAACGATATTGCAAATTATAAGTAGTCACTCCACTTACAGCCATCCAAGTTGCAATGGCTCCATTTTGACTAATATTAGATGTAGTAGATGTTACAGGAGTTACACAAGTTACAGTACAAGGAGCCGTTGTGAATGTTGCACTTGCAGTGTAAGCACTGGGTGAATTTGCAGCAGAGCATACGGTTTGAACCTGCCATTCGTAGGCAGTACCACAAGTTAAATTACTGAGCGTTGCAATTGTGTTGGCTGTAACGGTTAATTGTGCCCAAGCACCGTTAGCAGGAATAGTTGGACGGTAACGTACATTGTAATAAACTGCACCGGCCGGTGCCAGCCAGGTTAATACAGCACCGTTTGTAGTTATTGAACCTGATGTTAAATTAGTAGGTGCAATACAGTTGACTTGGCATGCTGCTGTCGTAAAGGAAGGCCCAGGTACAAAAGAACTAGATCCCCCGATGGTACCTGAGTTGGCGCATATGGATTGAACCTCCCATTCGTAAGTTGTATTACATAATAAATTTGACAAGGTATACACTGAATTTCCTTGTACAGTAGCACTTAACCAGGCAGAAGTACCTGTTGGACGATAATGTATAAGGAAATATGAGGGGCCAGTAGGTGTTAACCAACTTAAAACTGCACTATTTGTATTCACTGAAGTACTAGTTAAAGTTGTTGGTGCAGGGCAAACGGTAGCACAAGGCAAGGTCGTGAAAGTAGTACTGCTAGTAAAAGCACTCATACCACCACTTGCTGATGTACTGCAAATTGATTTTACCTGCCATTCGTAGATGGTTGCACAAGCTAGATTGGTGAAGGTATAACTTGCTGTTTGGGTAGTTACTGTATTCCATGCAGTTGTATTTGCCGAACGGTATTGTAGCTGATAAGCCAAGGCTCCACTTGAAGGGGCCCAAATTGCCTGTGCACTGGTAGTGCTTATTAAGTTAGTAGCGGTAGCCGTTGGAATAGGACAGGTTGCAGTTGAACAAGCCAGGGTTGTAAAATTGCTTCCATTTATAACATTGCTACTTCCACCGGATGTACCTGAATTTGAACACATGGTTTTAACATTCCATTCATAAGTAGTATTACAAACCAATGAACTTACAGTATAAGATGTATTAGCCGTAACAGTAACTGAAGTCCATGTTGCGGTATTAACAGGGCGATATTGAAGGATAGAATAGGTTGTAGCTGGTGCCGTGGATGTCCAACTGAAGACAGCTGAATTTTGGCCAATAGCAGTAGTTTGTAAATTTGTAGGATCAGCACAAGTGGAAGAACAAGGTAAGGTAGTGAATAACATGCTTGGCGAAAATGCACTAGTATTTGCAACCCCACCAACCGCAGCACAAATTGTTTGTACTTGCCATTCGTAGGCTGTACCACATGTTAAGCCTGTAAAAGTATAACTCGGCACTTGTGCATAAAATTGTGTCCAAGTGGCGTTGGAAAGAGCAACCGGACGATATTGAACTTTATAGTACGATCCGGTGGTATTTGCTGCCCAATTAGCAGTTGCTCCATTGCTGGTAACTGCTATAGTTGTGGTAGCAGTAGGTGTTAAACAAGTTGTATTTTGTGCTTGTAAGCTGAAGCTTGTTAATACTATGAAACAAGAAATCAGCAAAGAGTAAATTTTTATTTTCATATTCATTGGGATTAAATTCGGAAGGCTAAGTTAATTATTTATCAATTAATTATGCATTTTTTTTATACTTTTTTTGGATTTACGGTTTGTGTTCCAATGTTTCATTAAAAGTATTCCTGTATTTCAAAAGATTGTATTTTAAATTCAGACTTACAGAAACTAACTTCGCCGACTAAACAATTTACCGATGAATTTCTCAAACTATCTTAACATACAACCGGAAATAGCAGAAGCCTTAAAGAATAAAAAACCGGTTGTTGCGCTTGAAAGTACAATTATAGCGCATGGAATGCCATATCCGCGTAATGTTGAAACAGCTATTGAAGTTGAAACTATTGTTCGTGAAAATGGTGCTATTCCGGCAACTATAGCACTCCTCGACGGAAAACTTTGTGTAGGACTTAGCAAAACGCAATTAGAATATTTAGGCACCGCAAAAGATGTTTGGAAAGTGAGTTTACGCGATATGCCCTACGTGATTAGTAAAAAAATTGCCGGAGCAACAACAGTAGCAGCCACTATGCGGGTGGCAAGTATGGCAGGGATTTCGGTTTTTGTGACCGGAGGAATTGGCGGTGTGCACCGAGAAGCTCAACACACGATGGATATTTCGGCAGATTTAACCGAAATGCAGCATACTTCAGTAGCAGTTGTTTCTGCCGGTGTAAAATCTATTTTAGATATAGGATTAACGCTTGAGTACCTTGAAACAATGGGTGTTCCTGTGGTAACTTTGGGACAAGCTACTTTCCCCAGTTTTTATTCTCGTGAAAGCGCCTTTCAAAGCCCATTACAATTAGATACTGCAGAAGAAATAGCTTCCCTATTAAAATCTAAATGGGAGCTTGGACTAAATGGTTCGGTACTAATTGCCAATCCAATTCCTCTTGAGCATGAAGTGCCATATTCCATAATAGAAAAATACATCACCACCGCTTTAATGGAAGCTAAGAAAAACAATGTAAGTGGAAAAAATGTTACGCCATTTATATTGCGCTACATTGCCAATGAAACCAAAGGTGAAAGTTTAACTGCAAATATTGCGCTTGTAAAAAGCAACGCAAAGTTGGGAGCTCAAATTGCCTGTGCATATAATTAATTAGCCTCTAACACTTATTAATTGCGATATTTACCAACCTTATCAATTAAAATACAACTTGAATTTCGAAGACTTTAACTTAAGCGATAATCTGAAAGAGAGTATTGCTTCAATGGGATACACACAAGCTACACCCATACAACAACAAGCTATTCCCATGATTTTGGCGAATAAAGATTTAATAGCCTGTGCACAAACCGGTACAGGTAAAACAGGCGCTTTTTTAATACCATTATTGAATAAATTGCTTGGGAATGAAGCGCATTATATAAAAAGCTTAGTATTGGTGCCTACCCGAGAATTAGCAAAACAAATTGATGAACAACTGGAGGGCTTTTCTTACTTTTTGCCGGTAACATCAATTGCAGTTTATGGAGGCGGGCAAGGCGATATTTGGGACAATCAAAAAAATGCGATGGTGAATGGTGTCGATATTATTATTGCAACACCGGGCCGATTGATTTCGCATATGGCGATGGGCTATGTGGATTTAACTAAAGTAGAAGTTTTGGTATTGGATGAAGCCGATAAAATGCTCGACATGGGATTTTTTGAAGACATTGTAAAAATTATACAAACTGTTCCAAAAGAGCGACAAACACTATTGTTTTCGGCAACTATGCCTCCTAAAATTCGCCAACTAGCGAATCAAATTTTACGCAACCCTGAACAGATTAGCTTATCGATTTCAAAGCCTGCCGAAAAAATTGAGCAGATAACTTATTTAGTTGGCGATAAACACAAAATTGCACTACTTGAATATCTTTTTAAAGAAAAGGAAATTGAGAGCATGATTATCTTTACCTCTCGAAAAAATAATGTAGGTGAAATTGTGCGTTCGTTAAACAAGTTGGGTTTTAAAGCCGGTGGAATTAATTCAGACCGAACGCAGCAAGAGCGTGAAAGCATTTTGCAGGATTTTAAAAGTCGTAGAATTACAATTTTAGTTGCTACCGATATTTTATCGAGAGGTATAGATATTGAGAATTTAAGTCATGTGGTAAATTACGATGTACCGCAAGATGCCGAAGATTATGTGCATCGTGTAGGGCGCACTGCAAGGGCATCATCTAACGGAGTTGCCATAACCTTTATAAACGAAAAGGAGCAGTATTTAATTCCCCGTATTGAAAAATTAATTGAAAAGGAATTAAACAAATTAACGCTTCCTGAGAGTATAGGAATTAGTCCATTGTATCAGCCCGAACAAAACGCAAAGCCTGCGTTTAATGGGAAACGCAAGTTTTACAGGAAAAAGAAATAACTATTTTTAATGGGATCTTGTAAACCTGCTGGTAAAAACTGCTATTAATTTATGCAAAAAGAATTTATTCAACTTACCTTAAAGAACGGTATCCGTGTAATTCATAAGCAAACTACCGATGAGGTGGCGCATTGTGGGATTATCATAAACGCCGGCTCACGCGATGAAGGAGAAGATGAACAAGGCATTGCTCACTTAATTGAACACGTATTATTTAAGGGTACAAAAAAGCGCAAAGCATTTCATATTTTGAACCGTATCGATAGTGTGGGCGGTGAGTTGAATGCCTATACTACCAAAGAAGAAACCTGTATTTATGCCTCTTTTTTAGCAAGGTATTTTGAACGTTCGGTTGAACTTATTTCCGACATCGCCTTTCATTCAACCTTTCCCGACAAGGAAATAAAAAAGGAAAAAGCAGTAATTGTGGATGAAATTAATTCTTACCTCGATAATCCATCGGAACAAATATTTGATGATTTTGATGAACAGATATTTGCCAATCATCCGCTTGGAAAAAATATTCTAGGAACTCCACAAAGTCTCAAAACAATTTCACGCAAAGACATTCTGAATTTTGTGCAACGAAATTACGCTGCCAATCAACTTGTATTTTGTTCAATTGGGAATGTAGAGGAACGTACTTTAAAAAGAATTTTAGAAAATCATTTAGGAGCAGTTAAATTAACGCAATCAGAGCAAAATCGCAAAGTATTTAAAAACTACAAACCCAGCGAAATTCAGGTTAAAAAAGAAACAAATCAAGCACATTGTATACTCGGCAATGTTGCCTATGGTGTGAATCACAAAGATCGAACTGCGTTGGTTTTAGTAAATAATTTATTGGGAGGACCTGCTATGAATAGCCGGTTAAACCTTGCCATTCGTGAAAAATACGGATTTACTTATAATCTTGAATCGAATTATGCAATTTTCACCGACACGGGATTGTTTAGTGTGTATATGGGTACAGATAGCAAGTATTTAGAGCGTTGTGTTGAATTGGTTCAAAAGGAGTTAACGCTGCTTAAAACAAAAAGCTTAGGGAGTATGCAATTGCAAACTGCCAAACAACAACTTATAGGAAACATAGCATTGGCACAGGAAAGCAAAGTAAATTTAATGTTGTCGCTTGGAAAAAGTATTCTGCTATTTAACAAAGTAGATAAGTTGAATGATATATATAAGAAGATTGAATCTATTAGCGCAAAAAAAATAGTGGAAATTTCGAACCATGTTTTCGAAACCAAACAATTGAGTCGCTTGACCTATTTATCAAAATAAGATTACATTCATCATCCTATGGAATTTATTGACGAACAATTGGCTGCTTATGTTGAGGCACATACGCAAACAGAATCGGAACTACTAAAAAAAATAAACCGCGATACACATGTCAATGTGTTAATGCCACGAATGCTTAGCGGACATTTGCAAGGACAGGTGTTGCGCATGCTTAGTTTAATGATTCAGCCTGATAGAGTTTTAGAAATCGGCACCTACACCGGGTATTCAGCCATTTGCTTGGCGGAAGGTTTAACTGAAACCGGAAAATTAATTACCATCGATATAAATGCTGAACTCGAAGAGCGTGTGAGGGGCTATTTTGCTGAGTCTAACGTGCAACAAAAAATTGACTACCGTATTGGAAATGCATTGGAAATAATTCCTTCGCTTAATGAATGTTTTGATCTGGTATTTATTGATGCCGATAAAAGCAACTATTCAAACTACTTTGATTTGTGTATTGATAATGTTCGAAAAGGAGGTTATCTGATTGCGGATAATGTTTTGTGGAGTGGGAAAATTTTAATGCCTCCTGAAAAAATGGATAAAGACACCCTGTTGATCCACCAATTCAATAATAAAATACAAGCGGATAAGCGGGTTGAGAATGTGCTTTTTCCGATACGGGATGGTTTAATGGTAATGCGCAAACTGTAAGACTTTGCGCCTTTTTTTTTGCTTAGGACTTATCCAATATTCATTGTAAAATTTTTGTAATCGCAAATTAGTAGTTAAGTTTACACAGGTTCAAAAACTCACAAAATATTGCTCAAAAAAGTAGAATTAATTTTGATTTTTAAAACGAAGAATATCCAATGAACATAGAATATAACCGCAACGAAGATGTAATGAAACTCTTGATTGGAGAGATGGAACGTAAATTAGAAAAAATACGTTTGGGCGGCGGACAAAAAAAAATTGATTCGGAACATGCCAAGGGAAAATTAACGGCACGTGAACGTATTGCTTTGTTGGTCGATAAAAATTCGCCACAAATTGAAATAGGTGCTTTTGTAGGAGAAGGTATGTATGAAGAACATGGAGGTTGTCCGAGTGGTGGAGTGGTAATTGTGATTGGATATGTAAGTAAGAAGCAATGCATTATAGTTGCAAACGATGCTACTGTGAAAGCCGGAGCTTGGTTTCCGATAACTGCGAAAAAGAATTTACGTGCTCAGGAAATAGCCATGGAAAACCGGCTGCCAATTATTTATTTAGTGGATAGCGCAGGGGTATATCTTCCATTACAGGATGAAATATTTCCGGATAAAGAACACTTTGGTCGTATTTTCCGCAACAATGCTATTATGTCGTCGATGGGAATAGTGCAGGTTTCGGCAATAATGGGTAGCTGTGTTGCCGGTGGTGCCTACCTTCCAATTATGAGTGATGAAGCTTTGATTGTAAATAAAACAGGTTCCATATTTTTGGCAGGATCGTATTTAGTAAAAGCAGCTATTGGAGAAGATATAGATAACGAAACTTTAGGTGGAGCAACAACCCATTGTGAAATTTCGGGGGTAACAGATTATAAATCGGAAAACGATCAAGAATGCATTGCTTCAATTCGTGCTATCTTTGATAAGATGGGCGATTATGAAAAAGCCGGATTTAACCGAGAAAGCCCTGCCCTAC
Source organism: Bacteroidetes bacterium UBA4408 (assembly GCA_002389785.1). Taxonomy (GTDB): domain Bacteria; phylum Bacteroidota; class Bacteroidia; order UBA4408; family UBA4408; genus UBA4408. The sequence goes on along the minus strand of DGQS01000038.1, from coordinate 462 downwards.
CTAAAAAAGACGAAAAAGAAATATTGGGCATATTTCCTGAAACCAGAGATAAACAATACGATGTTCGTGAAATTTTAGAACGATTACTCGATAATTCAGAATTTGAAGAATACAAAGAATTGTATGGTCAAAGCATACTTTGCGGGCTTGGACGCATCGATGGTTGGGCTGTAGGAATAGTTGCCAATCAGCGAAAAGTAGTGAAATCGAAAAAGGGTGAGATGCAATTTGGTGGGGTAATATATTCGGATAGTGCCGATAAAGCAGCGCGTTTTATCATGAATTGCAATCAGAAAAAAATTCCTTTGGTTTTCCTACAGGATGTTACCGGATTTATGGTTGGCTCCCGTTCAGAGCAAGGAGGCATAATTAAAGATGGAGCCAAATTGGTGAATGCGATGAGCAATTCGGTTGTTCCAAAGTTTACCGTAATTACCGGTAATTCGTATGGAGCAGGAAATT
>DGQS01000194.1 GCA_002389785.1 Bacteroidetes bacterium UBA4408 | reverse complement strand
TCAGTTTGACCGGTTTATGCACGAATACTCTGGAAAGTAGAACTGCAAAAAGCTCTGTATGCGGCCGTGTGAGCCCACAGCAGCTATCAGCGGCTAATAAGCAATTTATTTTTTTGGTGCTGAATTGATTGGTTTTAACTTTTTCACTCGTGGAAAATTCCTGCAAAAAAAATATTGCAAAATAAATTTCGGAGAAGAATTTTTCTAACTTTAATGCAATATCTTTGCGACAGGACAAGGCTTCGAACCCAAAATAGTAAACAGCTTCTTGCCGCATACCGTCGCTCATAAATAAAACCCAAAACAAATTCAACAATTGATTTGAAGCAGTATATTTAGCTCCTCAAATTTGTGCACTACACTATGTCGCTTTTTATTAGTTCGTTAAATTCAGGAAGCAATGGAAATTGCTACTATGTTGGCAATCATACTGAAGCTGTGCTAATTGATGCAGGTTTGAGTTGCAAGGAAACCGAAAAGCGCTTCGATAGGCTCAATTTGGACATCAAAAAAGTGAAAGCAATTTTTATTAGTCATGAACACATTGATCACATTAGTGGATTAGAAGCGATAGCAAGGAAGTATAAAATGCCGGTGTACATTAACCAAAAAACTTTGGCTAATTCGGGTTTGAAGCTGGATGCATCGCTGATAAATGATTTTGATGCGAATACTGAAATTAAGGTGGGGAAACTAAGCGTGCTTGCGTTTCCTAAATTTCACGATGCCGCTGATGCGCATAGTTTTGTAGTTAAATCGGGAACCATAACAATAGGCGTATTTACTGATATTGGAAGTGTTTGTAAACAACTGATACATCATTTTAGACAGTGTAATGCTGCTTTTTTAGAAGCAAACTACGATGAAGAAATGCTCCAAAATGGAACTTATCCTGCCTATCTTAAAAAACGAATAAGTGGGAAGCATGGTCATTTATCAAACCGGCAGGCATTGGAATTAATGCAAAAACACAAACCACCTTTTATGACGCATTTATTTTTAGCCCATTTATCAAAAGAGAACAATCATCCGGATTTAGTAAGAGAGCTTTTTAAACAACATGCATCCGCAACGAATATTGAAATCGCCGGCAGATACAACGAAACAGCTGTTTTTCAAATTTATCCTTCTGCCCGAACCCGCATTAAAATACCTGTGTTTCCAAGCCAGCTGAATCAATTAAGTTTGTTTGAGAGCTATTAAATAAGAGTTGTTAATAGTAAAAGGTTCATAAATAATCGCATAAGTTACATTCAAAATTTCTTTTCTTTGCCGAATAAAATACTTGGTGAATAGCATGCTTTCATTACTCAAAAAAGAAATACAAAGTTTTTTAAATTCATTAATCGGATACATCGTAATTGTTGTTTTTTTACTTGTATTGAATTTGTTTTTATGGGTATTTCCGGGCGACTTCAATATTTTAGATGCCGGCTATGCTACGATTGATCCCTTGTTTGTGATAGCACCTTGGGTATTTATGTTTTTGATTCCGGCTGTTACCATGCGTTTATTTGCCGATGAAAAGAAATCGGGAACCATAGAACTTTTACTTACTTATCCGCTCAGTGATTTGCAAATTATTTTTTCTAAATACCTGGCCGGATTACTACTGGTAGTTTTTTCTTTGCTACCTACTTTGGTATATTATTTTTCGGTATCGCATTTGGGTAGTCCACCTGGAAACATCGATACCGGAGGCATGTGGGGTTCTTATATTGGTTTACTTTTTTTAGCAGCAGCATTTGTTTCTATAGGAATATTTGCATCAAGTATCTCCGAAAATCAAATTATCGCATTTATCATTGCTGTTTTCTTTTGCTTTATTTTTCATACCGGTTTTGAATCTTTAAGCAGTATTGATATTTTTCAGAGCATACAAGGAACCTTAATTAGTTTTGGAATTAACGAGCATTATTTGTCTATGAGTCGCGGTGTTATTGATACCCGTGATGTGTTGTATTTTTTGAGTTTAATTTCTCTTTTCATTCTTCTTACCAAAACTAACCTCGAAAGCAGAAAGTGGCAATAATGAATAAAAAAGGGACTTCTCGTAAAATAAGTTTACTGCAACTATTGCTGGCATTGGTAATTCTTGTTTTGCTAAATAATCTTGGCGGATATGTTTTTTATCGTTTTGACTTAACTTCTGAAAAACGTTATTCGCTTTCTCCGGCGACTAAAGAATTAGTAAAGAGCCTCGATGATGTGGTACTTGTGAAAGTGTATCTGGAAGGGGAGTTTCCAGCCGGCTTTAAGCGTTTGCGAAGTGAAACAAAAGAAATGCTTGATGAGTTTCGTGCCTATGCAGGAGAAAATTTGCAGTATGAATTTATTAATCCTTCAGAAAGTGCTGACGAGAAAAAGCGCAATGAAGTGTATCAGCATTTAGTTAAAGAAGGCTTGCAGCCTACCAATCTTACAGTAAAGGAGGAAGGCGGTAAATCACAGCAAATTATTTTTCCGGGTGCCATATTCTCATATAAGAACCGAAATATTGCAGTGCAGTTGCTTAAAAGTCGAATGGGTGTAAGCTCAGAGGAAATGCTCAACAGTAGCATACAGCAACTTGAATATGAATTTAGCAATAGCATTCGTAAACTTTCGAACCCACAAAAAAAGAATGTTGCCTTTATAAAAGGACATGGAGAACTCGATCAACTGCACTTAACCGACATTGCCCGTTCGCTTAGCGAATATTATACGGTTAAACAAGTTGCTCTTGATTCAAACATTCATGCGCTTGAAGGTTTCGATGCAGCTATAGTCGCTAAACCTGATAGTGTATTTTCGGAAAAGGATAAGTTCATTCTCGATCAGTTTGTGATGAGCGGTGGTAAAATAATGTGGTTTATTGATCCGGTATATGCCGAAATGGACAGCCTGCAAAATAAACAGGGAATGACCTTCGGAATTTCAAACCCCATTAACCTGGATGACCTTTTATTTAAATATGGTGTTCGATTAAACGATAATCTTGTTCAGGATTTACAGGCAGCGCCAATTCCAATAGTTACCGGGTATAGTGGAAATCAACCACAACAAAGTTTATTTCCTTGGTATTACATGCCATTAGTTGTGCCCGAAAACATTCATCCAATTGTTACCAATTTAAATGCAATTAAATTTGAATTTGCCAGTTCTCTTGATACGGTGAGTAATGCAAGTGTAAAAAAAACTATACTGCTTCATACTTCTAAATATTCAAAAGTATTGAATTCACCGGTACGCATTAGTTTAGGAATAGTGCAGCAGGAACCCAAACAAGAACAATACAATAAGCACAATTTACCATTGGCAGTATTGTTAGAAGGGAAATTTGAATCAGTTTTTAAAAACCGTATACCACCGGCAATAGCGAATAGTAGTGAAATTAAATTCAAGGATCAGAGCATGTCTACCAAAATGATTGTGGTTAGCGATGGTGATGTAATTAAAAATGCAGTTTCTAAAAGTAGCGGTAAGGTATATCCACTTGGATTCGACCGATACACTAATCAGATGTATGGCAATACCAACTTCATTTTAAATTCAATGAATTACCTCACTGATAATAGTGGATTAATTTCAATACGGTCAAGAGAATTAACGCTTCGCTTATTAGATAAGGAAGTGTTAAAGTCTGACAAGTTTTTTTGGCAATTACTTAATACACTTTTACCAATTCTGCTTTTGTTGATTTATGGAATAGTTCAATTTTACCTAAGAAAACGCAAATACAGCAAGTAGCTTATTCGATTTACCTTGTAAAATTCGAGTATTAAATTATAAATTATACTCATCCTCAATTATACCACAACATCAATTAAGTTGTACAAGTTGAGATTAATCGTGTTTACGATTTTTTTTAATTTAAAGTTTAACCATAAGCACAAAGTTTGCACTAAGAACACAAGAAATAATTTAATTAATCCACTTGGTGCCCTTTGTGTTTTTCTTTGTGTCTTTGCGGTTTAAATCCTTAGATTCTAATTCTAAAGTAAAGTCGAGGATAAGGATCATTACATTATTTCAAAATATTAAGTTTTTGAAGGTATTTGCGATGGTTGGAGCATTGTACTTCAACAAAATAAAATCCCGATTGAAGTTCGCTTGTAGAAATTGTGGTACTTGTACTGTTATTCTCAAAGTCAATTGTGCGAATCTCTTTCCCACTGATATCAATTATTTTCAACTTTTTGAGAAGGGTGTTTTCCTGAAATATCTCAACACTAAATTGCTCATATGCCGGATTAGGATATAACTTTAAAAAGTCAAACGAGCTAATTTCTTTTTCTGATGTTGCAAAATCAATGGCAATTAAATAATCTTCTACTTCTCCAAAATAAAAACCACCACAAATTCCACCGGTGGTGCCACCTTCAGACAAAAAAGCACGTAATCCGGTAACGCCAACTGCTGCCCATGAAGGTATGGTGAGTGTTGCACTCACACTGTATCCGTTTATTCCAGAAGTGGTTTGACCTAATAAAGTAGATTCTGTAGACAAATCACACATGCCGTCTTGGTTATAATCAATATAAATTCGGGCTTCAGCCGGATAAAAAGTGAGTGAGGAATTAATTTGTGTTAACCTTACTGTGTAGGTATTTCCGCGAGCAAAATGATGAATGGGTAAATTGTTAAAATTTGAATAAACTAAATTGGCTTTCGTATTCCCTAAGAGAGGTAAAGTATCGCTTCCATTGCTTAAACTTCCTATGCTAAATTTTCCAATTGCACTTCCATAATACCGGCTGAAACTACTTACAGCCGAGCAATAGCATTGGTTGTTCGGCAATAAATTAATTTTGTAAGGAACTGAATAGGCTGAATTGGCACCGCATGTTACTTTGCAGCGATACCATAAAGAAGCAATTATGCTATCGCTAAATGATTCAACTGTTGCATTTGGAATTGAAATCCAGTTTGTTGAATCGGTTGAACTTTGCCATTGGTAAGTTTGATTTTCACCAACACTATTGGCACTTAAGGTAAATAATATGTTCCTGCCAGCACAAATTTTTGGACCGTCAGAGGCAATGGTTGTTCCTGCCGTAACACCCGAAACACAAAGCGTACCCGGATTAATTGATACAAAATAATCTTCTGTTTCGCCCGTATAGTAAGGAAAGCAAGCACCTTGTTTATAATAGGATTCGTTGTAAACAATTATGCGCATAGCAGTAATTCCACTAAGTGCAGTATGCGGTATAGTTACCGGAGTAACCATTCTGAATTCACCACCCAAACTCGCCTTAGCAACAATTTTTTCATAAGGTTCATCAAAACTTCCGTTGTGATTGTAGTCCAT
>DGQS01000242.1 GCA_002389785.1 Bacteroidetes bacterium UBA4408 | reverse complement strand
AAAATACAGCTCATCACTTTGCTGTCGGCAAACGAAAACCTGATAGAGACCAATTATTACCGCGAACTAATGTATAATTTAGAACATTGCATTCACCACCAAGCTTTGCTAAAAATTGGATTTCAGTATTTGGGCATTTATGAAATTCCGGACGATTATGGTGTAGCAAAATCAACACTTGTCTATAGAAAACAATGTGCACAGTAACCTATTACAAAAGTGAAAATAAAACCATTGTTACCTCTAATCGTGACGAACACATTAGCAGGCCGGCTGCTTTATTCCCTGCCTTGCACCGCTATCAAAACAAAGCGGTTTACTTTCCTCAGGATCCTTTAGCACAGGGAACCTGGTTTGCAGTAGATACTTTAGGCCGAACTTTCGTCTTGCTCAACGGTGCCGATAAAAAACATCAACATCAGCCACCTTATAAACGAAGCAGAGGATTAATTTTACTTGATTTGCTTAGCGCTGATGTGTTAGCTGAAGCTTGGGAACAAATTAACTTGAATAAAATTGAACCTTTTACACTTATAACAATTGCCGGCGATGAATTGCTTCAACTTCGTTGGGATGAAAAGGAAAAATCGCTCATACAGCTGGATACAGCTATTCCTCGCATTTGGTCGTCTGCAACCCTCTATGAAGAAGTTGCCATTGAAAATCGGAAAATATGGTTCAAAGAATTTCTTGAATCAACTCCTGGAACGATTGATTCTAAAGGATTATTAAACTTCCATACCGGAACTCAAATAAAAGATAAAATGAATGGTTTAATCATCAATCGCAATCAACAACTACTCACCAAAAACATTACTCAATGCGTCATCGAACACGACCGGTTTACGCTAACACACATGGATCTGCTTCAAAATAAACAACAACAACTGATAGAAATGTTTCAATGAAACTATGGTTACATAAACTCCTGCATTGGGAATATTGGCCGGTGAACCTTGTGTATTTTCCTAGCTTTATTGCTTGGTGCTGGTATGCCCTAAAATTTCGTTCCCTCTCGTTTTATGCTTACGCTAATCCATCAATAAAAAATGGTGGACTCTACGGTGACAGCAAATATGAAATATACAAACTTCTTCCAAAAGGTTTGTATCCTTACACATTATTGATAAATAAGGATGCAACGGTCAATTTTGATTTATTGTTGAACGAACATTCACTTAGCTTCCCTGTGATTGTGAAGCCGGACATAGGGTGCAGAGGTGTAGGTGTGAAGAAAGTCTTCAACAATGCTGAATTGTGTGCTTACCAACATGAGATTAAAGCAAATTTTTTGATTCAGGAAATCAGTGAATATCCAAATGAATTGGGATTATTTTACTGGCGTTTACCCAATCAAAAACAGGGAAAAATAAGCGGTATTACGTTAAAAAAATTTTTAACCGTTGAAGGGAATGGTGTGCATACACTGGAAGAATTGTTGAGAAAAAATCCACGTTACGAATTACAACTTACAAAATTAAAGGAACACTATGATTTGAAGGAAATCGTTCCGGCCGGAAAGCAAAAATGTTTAGTCCCATTTGGTAATCATAATCGAGGTACTGAATTTACTGATGGAAGAATTTATATCACAAACAAACTGGAGCAAACATTTGATGCGCTGTTACGGGAAATACCGGGATTTTATTACGGGCGTTTAGATATTCGGTATACTTCGCTTGCAGACTTAGAGGAAGGTCGCAATTTTTCAATAATTGAATTAAACGGGGCAAAAAGTGAGCCTACCCATATTTATGATCCTGCTCATTCATTTGTATATGGGCAAAGAGAAATTTTTAAGCATCAAAACATATTTCAACACATCGTTAAATTGAATTTAAGCTTGAGTAAAACTAACCAATTCAATAATTAGAAAAATCAATTAGCGTATCATGCGCCTAGGTCGATAGCGAATACAGAAAAAGAAAAAATCAGTTTTTTATGTATAGCTTTAATTTGCCTTTCTCAAATTGGTGTGCTTTAAGGTAAATTCCTTATAAAATCTTTATACCAATAAATTTACCTTTGCAGTATTAAATCCTTCACTAGTTGAATCACTTTCCATCGTATAGGCAATACAGGCTTCCAATGCAATTTGCAATTAGTTTGTCATTGGTGTTGTTCGTCACTATTGTCTGTTTTATATCCTCCAATTTTATCGGGTACAGGTTAGTTGCCTTGTTATTGTTAGTATGTGTGTCACTTTTAGCTAGTCTGTTTGATAGATTACCGGTTTTATTTGCTGCCCTTATAAGTGCGCTCAGTTGGAACTTTTTCTTTATCCCTCCTATTTTTACATTTCATGTAGGTACAACTGAAGACTTACTGATGTTTTTGATGTACTTTGTAATAGCTATGATCAATGCTATTCTTACTTTTAAAATACGTGAAGCTGAATCGAAAGCACGAGATAAAGATGAAAAAGAAAAAACTTTAAAACTTTACACAACTTTGTTGAACTCGCTGAGTCATGAAATGCGAACACCAATAGCAACAATAATTGCAGCAATAGACACTTTAAAGGATTCAACCGTAAAACTTACCAAAGAACAGCACAATCAACTACTTGAAGAGATTGATAGTGCAGGTATGCGGCTAACCAGGCAAGTTGAAAATCTTTTAAACATGAACCGTTTGGAAACAGGGATACTTTTACTTAGAAGAGATTGGTGCGACATCAACGAATTGATATTTACCGTCATTCAAAAATTTAATGAATCAGGGTGTGAGCATGAACTTAATTTTAATCCAACTGAAAATTTTCCCTTAGTAAAAATTGATTCAGGCATACTTGAAAATGTTTTACACAACTTGATTCACAACGCAATACAATATACTCCAAAGGGAAGTACTGTTCGAGTAATGACTGCATTTTCAAATGAAATATTATTGATTTCCATTGAAGATACAGGACCCGGTATTCCGGAAGGCGAAATAAAAAATGTATTCAACAAATTTTATCGTTTGCCGAATTCAAAAGCAGGTGGTGTAGGATTAGGCCTTTCAATTGTAAAAGGATTTGTTGAAGCGCACGGTGGAAAAATTGATTTAGAAAATAAAGCAGCAGGCGGTGTAAAAATTCAATTAACACTTCCTGTAGAAGCCTCGTTTATCAGCCAATTAAAGAACGAATAGTTAAAAAACAGGGTGGCCCAATTCTAATCAAAAAGCAGTAACTAAATGGGTGAAATAGAATGAATAAAGCCGAAATTCTAATTATTGATGATGAACCACAAATTCAAAAATTATTGGAGATTATTTTAGAAAGCAATGGATATAAAGTGCAAACTGCTATTAACGGAAAAGAAGGTATACGTATGGCAGCCAATCATCCTCCTGAATTGATTATTTTAGACATTGGTCTGCCGGATAAAAGTGGTCATGAAGTGCTTAAGGAACTTCGCAGCTGGTATACAAAATCGATACTCATTTTATCCGTACAAGATAGTGAAGCTGATATAGTAGCAGCGCTCGATAACGGAGCAAGCGATTATCTAACTAAACCTTTTCGCAGTGGTGAATTGTTAGCTCGCATACGCGCCTCAATTCGACGAAATACAATAAACCCAACCATTACTCGAGCACAATTTGATGATTTAACAATAGATTTTGTTGCACGAACCGTATTTAAAAATAATCAAGTTGTAAAACTCACCGCAACGGAATACAACTTATTTACACTTTTTACTAAAAATGAAGGTCGCGTTTTGACCCATCAATTTATTTTAAAGGAAATATGGGGCGTTGCATATCAATTGGAAACACAATACTTACGTGTTTTTGTTGGAACACTTCGCAAAAAAATTGAAGACAATGCAAACCACCCAAAACACCTACTTACCGAAAGTGGAGTTGGTTATCGATTTGTTTAAATATTGTTGTACGATTTTACAATACCTTTTCCAATCTTGTACTAATTTTTTCCTTAGCAGGGTTATATTTCTTTACAATTTCTTTACACAATTATCTTTCAATTTTATCAATTACAGATAAACATTAAAGCAATTTTGTTGGCTCAAACTAGGCAACTTAATTTAGGTTGTAAACAGGCATGCTAATGATGGAAGTAGCATTCCATGTGCTTCAATAATAAACAAATTGAATTCAATTTGACTCATCACATTTACCTGTAAATGCGAATATGTATGTGTAACAAAAAAATGTGTTGCAAATGAATAAACCTTCGTGTGAGAAATTTTACACTAAATGGGTAACGCAAAAATCTAAGACACTCGAAGTACGATTAAAAAATGGAAGTAGTAGGATAGGCAAATTTGTTTCGCATTACTATTCAGATGAAACCATGGATGTACCAAGCATTGACCGATGGCACTTTGTGAATGATCAGTGCCAGTCTCCAGTTGGAATTGATGCATTCGGATACTTGATTGGAGAAATAATTTTTCAAAAAAATATCCGAAGCATAAAATTCCTTGACTCCTCTTTTGAGATAAAATTCTAATAATACAATGATGAAAAAAATACATTTACTTATCTCAATTTTTGTAACTATTCAACTTCAAGCACAGTCGTTGACTGATGCTGAAAAACAAGCTATAATTATCCAACTTAAGCGAGAATTATACGATAGTTTAAAACTGGAAATAAATTCAAAAAAATTAGCGAACATTGATCAAATCGATACTACTAAAATGGAACAAAATATAGTTGAACCATTTTCATGGGGCGATTTTAGCTGGATACAAGGGAATAACCGACAATCAAAATCTTTACTTAATAGCAAGTATTTTACAGGCAGCACTACAATTGACTGCAATTTCAATTATTCATTCAACAATCCTATTGATCATACCAACAGCGGTAGTACAGCTACTTTTAGGAGTAATGAATTCAATATTTCGTACATCGAAACCGGTGGTGAATTTCATGAACCTGAATCAGGGGCGCGTGCAAAACTAATGTTACAATTTGGAAGCAGAGCAACCGGAATACCTCGAAACGACAATACACCCTTAAGAGGCCAATTCGACCTGTACAATGCCTTGCGTTATGTAACCGAAGCCTATGCAGGTATGCATTTTAATAAACTTCATGGAATTAACGTTGATTTTGGAATATTTAAATCCTATGTTGGTTTACTTTCTTATAATAATTTTGAAAATTGGAATTATCAGCCCTCCTATACTTCCGATAATACTCCTTGGTTTTTCACCGGAGCGCGCATACAACTTTTTCCAACCAGCAAATTTAAGTTTGAACTATGGTTGGTAAATGGCTGGCAAACCTATGCGATGTTTAATGAGCTTCCCGGAGTGGGATATCAAATTCAATGGAGACCGAAAGAATCGGTTTCGATACTTTCCAGTTCGTATGTTGGATGGGATACACCCAATAATAAAGATCGTATGCGCTTTCATACCGATAACAGTTTGGTTTTACGTTATTTTAACCGACCTGTTAACTATTTTATTCGCAAAGCTGCTTGCTCAATTACGGCTGATTTGGGCTTTGAAAACGGCGGTGGAGTTAGACCATTTAATGGTGATAGTATTACTCCTTCACAACATTTTTTAAGCGGCATGGTGTATAACAGAATTAGGTTTGGGAAAAAGCAAAAATTTGCATGGACTACTGGTGGCGGTGTAATAAGTAATCCCGGAAGATATCTTGCCCTTCTTCCAACCGGCAATGGCACCATGACTCAAAATCCGGGAGATGAATTTAATGGTTGGGATGCATCCAGCGGATTTCAATTAATGCCCAACGAATACATCACGTTTGGTGTTGAGTTTGTAACACGACATACCGATACTCCTTACTTTTCAGGACATGGAGGTGTAACTTCGCCCAATGGTTGGAATCCGCCAATTGGCAGTTCCATGGGCTATCCGGCAGATTTAGTAAAAAATGAAAACAGAATCATCTTCTCAGTACTCTTTCGATTTTAAAATTCAACTTCTTCAAGAAACATCTTTCCATTATTTTTTCGAATAAGATTGTTTTTAGCTAGGTCCTAAAAAAAGTGCACTGCACTTGAATTTCAAACACAATTATATATGTAAATTTGAAGAGCTAATTATTTACTATCGTTATGCTCGACAAAACATTTTGGGATAATCGCTATCAAACTGAGGAAACACAATGGGATTTAAAATCAGTTTCACCTCCCTTAAAGGAGATTATTGATAGCTTGGAAAATAAAGAGTGTAGCATCCTTATTCCCGGTTGCGGAAATGCCCATGAAGCGGAGTATTTAATTAAATCAGGATTTACCAATATTACGGTGATAGATATTGCACCTTCTCCGGTTGAACAATTAAAAAAGAAATTCAGCAAAGGAGAAGTGAAGATACTCCTGGGTGATTTTTTTGAACACAAGGGTGCATACGACCTGATTTTAGAACAAACCTTTTTGTGTGCTATTGATCCTTTACTTCGAACCGAATATGTAAAAAAATGCGCTGAGTTACTGAACGAAAATGGAAGTATTCGCGGTGTACTTTTCAATGTTCAATTTGAAAAGCCGGGTCCACCTTTTGGAGGTTCTAATGAGGAATTTGAAAAATTGTTTCTACCTTATTTTCAATTTATCACATTTGAAACATGCACTCATTCTATTGAAAAACGAAAAGGGAATGAAGTATTAATTAATTTCCGCAAAAAAAATATTCCTACTTCTTAACTATTCAATAAACGTTATGCGTTATACAAAATTAATACTTGTGATAGTTTTGCTGGTTCAATGCATTGCCGCTAATAAATCAATAGCACAAGCTCCTTTGCCTCCGGCTTTGGAGTGGCATGGCAAAAGTGAAAATCTCATTTATCCTAAAAACAATACCTGGATTACGCCAAGTGAACTTAGTAATTTTACTACTACCCCATCCTACAATGAAACCATGGATTGGCTTAGTAAATTATGTTCAACTTCTGTATTTCTACATGTGGTAACAATAGGAAGAAGTCCTGAAGGGCGCGCTATAAAAATGATTGTGGCCAGTACCGAAAAATCAATACTTGCAAGTGATTTAAAAAAATCAACTAAACCATTGTTGCTCGTGCAAGCCGGAATTCATGCAGGTGAAATTGATGGCAAAGATGCCGGTATGATGTTAGTTAGAGATATTGCTTTAGGAAAGAAAAAGGAATTAATAGATAAGGTAAATTTTTTATTTATTCCCATTTTGAATGTTGATGCACATGAAAGAAACTCTGCTTATCATCGTCCTAATCAACGCGGCCCTGAAAGCATGGGCTGGCGAACTAATTCGCAAAACCTGAATTTAAATCGTGATTATACAAAACTGGATACAAAAGAATTGCGCGCTGTAATTGCGGTTATCAATGAGTACAGCCCGCTTTTATATATGGATATTCATGTTACTGATGGGGCCGATTATCAATACGACATTACTTTTGGAGCTCAATATCCCGGATACTCTCCTGCTATTTCATCTTGGCTTCTTAAAAAATATACTCCTTATTTAAATCAAAAGTTACAAGCTGAAGATCACATTCCCGGTCCTTTGATGAATGCGTATAATGGAAGTGACTTTAAAGATGGAAATATTTTTTACTCGGGTGGTCCACGCTTTTCAAATGAGTATGCCGATTTGCGACATTTAGGTGCACTATTGGTTGAAAACCATAGTTTAAAACCTTACAAACAACGAGTATTAGGTACTTATGTATTACTTGAAAACACCCTTCGTTTGCTTGCAGAAAACGGAAATGCGCTGCGCGATAGTTCCCGAAAAGATGCTGCTCTTAGAAACAGCTCTATACCGCTAAGTTGGACACTTCCGAATACTTCTACCGAAGAAAATTCGAAACATAAAAACGATAGTAGTACACTTCTCACAGTTGAAACCAAAAAACATCATTCAACCATTACAAATAGTGATTATGTTGAATTTACCGGTAAAAAAACATCAACTACCTGTGCGCAATATGCCATGAATAGTGGAGAAAATTATGTTAAGCGGCCTAAAGCATATTGGATTCCAGCAGCATGTGAGGAGGTAATTGAACGATTGAAATTGCACGGAATTAAGTATGAACTGCTCACCGAAACAAAAGAGGTAAATGTTGACATGTATCGTATTTCGGAATATACTTTTGGTAATGATGAAAAAAAAGTACTGCCGTTTGAAGGACGCATGCAAGTAATTGCTAAAACTAAAACCGAAAAACAAAAACGTATATTCCCTCAAGGTTCTGCTTATGTTTCAACGGATCAGCCCTTAGGTGATTTAGCAATTGTATTGTTGGAACCCGGTTCTAAAGATTCATTTTTTAGTTGGGGATTTTTTCATTCCATTTTTCAACGAACCGAATACATTGAAAGTTATGTGATGGAACCCTATGCAAAGAAAATGCTGGAAGAATCGCCTGAACTACAAAAAGAGTTTGAGCTAAAATTGAAAGAGGATGCAGCCTTTGCCAAAGACCCTTATGCCATCTTAACTTGGTTTTACAGTAAAACAAAGTACTACGATACGAATTATTTGTTGTATCCGGTTGGTAGGGAATTGTAATGAAGTATTCACAAAAATAGTTGGGCTAAAAATGAACCTTATAAAAAAGCTAATTCTGTTGTTTGGAATAGTACCCTTATTTCAAGTGTATGCACAAACTACAAATACTAACCTGAGTAACGGTTTTCTTTTTGATGGAGAACCATATTTAGTGCAAAATCCAACTAATTCACAAAATTTAGTAGTGGCATGGATGGGATTAAAACTAAGTGGAAGTCAATTTCGCATCTTTATAAAAACGCGTGCAAGTTTTGATGGTGGTGCAAGTTGGAGCAGTATAGTTAGTTTGCCACATTTTGGAAATGGATTCGGTTCAGCAGATGTTTCAATGGCTTTTAATAAAAATGGTGGTGTATATTTAGCATATATTGATTACCGCGCTAATCCCGATAGTGGTGGTGTATATGTTGCTCGTTCGAACGATGGTGGATTAAGTTGGGACACTCCAACCAAGGCTTTTGATATTTTTGAGGATGGTACGAAGCGTCCCATTGACCGACCCTGGCTGGTGGTTGATAATTCAACTGGCAGTAATTCAGGAACCTTATACATTACAACAAAACCGGCTCCTTGGATTGCACCTCCCAACCGTAACTATTTTAAAAGCTCGTCTGACAGTGGTCATACTTGGACTCCTATAGCAAATGTGGACGGTGGAAATTACTTGATTGGAAATAGCATTGCAGCACCTATGGCTAGTCCGGCTTGCAGCATGAACGGAAAATTTTGTGCTGCTTATCCAAGTTATGTAAGCAGCCAAAATCCTTTACCTGCATTTTATTTGGCCCAATCTTTTGATAAAGGAAATTCTTTTAATTATTCAACGATGTATGCCTATTTACCCGGCACTCCTGATACGAATTTAAAAAATGGATACCTTTTAATTTGTCACCCAAACGATAGCAATAAAATGGTATTTGTTGCTCCCATGAATCAAGCAAACGATCCAAATATTGTATGTCTGTCGAGCAATACAGCCGGCCAAAATTGGACAGCTCCTAAACGTGTAAACGACGATACCTTGCAAGTTAATAAAGCACAAGATATGGTGTGGGCTGCTTACAACGAAAGTGGTGAGTTAGTTGTTACCTGGCGCGACAGAAGGGCTTCTGCTACAACCGGTTTTTGGAATGCAGGCTATGAATTTTATTATGCAACCAGTTCTGATAATGGATTAAGCTTTTCAACGAATAAACCCTTATCTGCACAATTTATTGCTTTTGATTCAATATTAAGTACTGATGGAAATGATTTTATGTGCAGCAGATATCAGCACGATACTATCTACGCCGTGTGGGGCGATACTCGAAATTCGAAGATGAATATTTACTTTTCTAAAACCATCGCAAGTTCAAATACCAGTGTTGAATTCACTAATGTATCCACCGAAAACGAAGAGTTTGAAGTTTACCCCAATCCGGCAGATTCAAAAATATATATTTCAGGAATGAATAGTTTATTATATAA
>DGQS01000140.1 GCA_002389785.1 Bacteroidetes bacterium UBA4408 | reverse complement strand
AACTTATTCTAGGACGTTACAATACTTCTAAACAATTAAATTGATTTACTTAATTGAGGGATATTTTTTTGAGCAACAGCGAAAGCCGAAAATAAAACAGTAGAATAAACTAAATCACCCAACAACGAATATCCAAAAAATGGGATTGCTGCGGTATAGCTGGCGGCTGTTCCTGCTAATGTAGCCGGATATAAACCTTCACTTAAATACCAAAATGGAAGGTTGGTTACCAGAAAAAATATTACTGAGCTTAGCATAGAAGCTGCTCCGACTGAAACTACCGATATCTTTTTGCGAATAATTTGTCCTAAAAAAACAGTAAACGCAAAGCACATATAAACTGCAGGGGTTGAAGCACTAAATCCTAAAAATAAATCGGATAAAATAAGCGCGATGAAAGGAATTAAAAATGCCGCTTTTTTATCGTTTAAATAAGCTCCTCCGAATAAAGCAATCGCAGCAACTGGAGTAAAATTAGGCAAATGAGGAAGTAGCCGGGATATTGCAGCAATTCCAATAGCACTGCTGATAAAAATAAATTTAGGAGTCAGTTGTTTACTATTCATATCTTTTTTAAGTATTTAATTTGGTAATTCAGTAGGATTAAATTAAGTACTGATTAACATTTTTCGTTTAGTTGAGCAAAAGTAGAAAAAAAAGATATACTTTTAGAATATCATTACATCAGGTAATAGAGTGATTTGGAAATTAGCTATTAACTGAACTTGCATACAATGTATGCAAAATACAAAAAGGATGTAATTCGAATCGAAAACAAGAAAACAATAATTCATTAAATCATTTATTATTCAAATTAACCCATACATGAGAAAACAAGTTATAGCAGCTACTCTTGCACTATTAATTTCAGCAGGAAATGTATCTGCACAAGAAATTGAAAAAAATGATACGCCTAAATACACGGTTTTTTCGGCGGCTGTATTTAAAGATAAATGTAAGAGTACGAATTTGCTTATAGATGTAAGGGAGCCTTCCTTGTTTGCCAAAGGGCATCTTAAAGGCGCCATAAACCTAATCATAGCCAATGCATCATTGCCTGGTGTATTGAAGAATAGAAAGCGAGAAGACAATGTATATGTGTATGCCGAAGCAATAACAGCAGCAGCTCAAGCCGCTGATCTTCTCACCAACGCGGGTTTTTTAAATGTCTATATTTTAGAAGGTAAGTATTCCGAATTAGTTAAACTTGGAATGCTTGAAGTAAAATAGTACAATAAAAAGGGAAGACTAAAAATAAGAAATGAAGTATTTTTTAGTTTAAAATCGAAGGGTGTACTCGTCATTTAATAATTGACAAGCCTTAGTTTTTCATTAGCCAAATATCAGGATTCTCTGATTTTAACTCTTCTTTGGCAGCTTCGGCTGAAAATCGATCGGCAAATGTGTGGTAACTTACTCTATATAAACCTTGGCTATTTTGACCCGCCAAACCTGCATTAAAACCTTTTGCTTTTAATTCAGTAATTAAAGCCAATGCATTTTCTTTTTCCTTGAAACATCCGGCAATTAGCGAATAAGAACCCGTTTTAACATAATTGGAAGGCCTACTGCTCAAGGGCTCTGTATTTGAGTTAGAATTTTTTGCATTGCCACCAATTGGTTCAACTGAAGCATGTTCAATTAACTTTTCATCTTGAGTAGATTCTATCATCAATTCAGGTTTTACCGGAATCGTTTTTGAATTGTCGTCGGTTAGTGCAATATAGCTAATATCAGTAGCATTTAATGCAAGTTCGACACTAGATTTAAAAATAGTGTTTGGCAGTGTTGAAACTTGAGTTCGTTCAATATAAACTGGTTTGTCGTGTTCGTAAAATGGACTAAATGAGCTGGCTGAGGTATTTAGCTTATTTACCAAATTAAGTTTGAATGGAACTACTATAAGCAGCAATAAAATTGGGATAAGCGCTGCAAGTTGCCAAGTTTTTTTTGAAACTTTTTTTGCAACAGGAATAGGTATTGGAGGTCTGTCTTTAAATTGTTTTTCAATTCGCTCCGTAAAATTTTCTCGTTTAATTGCAGGCGACTGAAAGCTTGATAATCCGAACGAATCGAGCAAATAATTAATTGTAGTATCAGCTGTAAATTGAAGATTATTTTCAATATCGTTATATAGTGTTCCTACTCCAGCTAATTCAACTTTTTCTCTTTTTGCTAGGCGAATTTCAATGCGTAGAACTTCTTGTTCAATCCATAAAGTTGCTTCATTAAATGAAATGGATAAATCAGAAGCAATGGCATTTGCCAGCAATCCATCATTGGTTGACAAGTTTTTATTGAAGGCAATTTTTTTATATGGAGGTTCAAAACTATGTTGGGTAGGATGAATGCGAGCAGGTGCGTAAATTCCAACAAATCCTCCAAAGTCGGGAATGATTACGCAATCGTATTCTATTAATAAATTACTGATGTATTTTCCTAGCATCTTTTTTAAACCTACTGCGAATTTACTAAAATTTTTAACTGGAAAAAGTCAGTTAAAGAAGATGATTTTTGATAAAGCTATTTTTATTGATAATGCCATATACCCGTCCCTTTAGCTGCTTATTGATAAATGGGGTGTTTTTAGATTTTGATTGAATGTGTGAGTTTGTAAATGTCCAAACAGTATCGGGTACGAATAAAGTTAAATTAGCACTTTCATTTTCAGCTAGTTTGGGAATTGCTAACTGCAGCAATTTACGAGGTGCTTCAGAAAATTTATTAATCAAATTAAGTAAACCAAGTTGTTGTTTAGAAGAATTAAGCAATCCATAAAAACTTTCCAGTCCAATCATTCCATCAGCAGCGTATTCAAATTCACGTTCCTTGTTTTCAATAACTTGGGGAGTATGATCACTGCAGATTACGTCTATCGTATTATCAGCAAGGCCCTGCCACAATGCTTCACAATCGTTATTCGTGCGCAAGGCTGGTTTTACTTTGTAATTAGAATCAAAATCGGCCAAATCGCTATCTTGTGCAATCAGGTTGTGAACGGCAACTCCACAAGTAACAGCTATTCCTTTACTTTTTGCTTCCCGTATACGGGCTACCGCACCTGAAGTTGAAATCGGTGAAAGGTGAATAGAAGTTTGATGATACTCGGCAAGTGCAAGATCACGCGCCACCATTAATTCTTCGGCTAATGCAGGAATTCCTTTAACTCCGAGTCGTGTACTCATTTCACCTTCGTTCATTTTGCCACCTCCAGCCAATGCTTCATCTTCCGGAAAGTGAATGATTGTGCCATTAAAACCTTTAGCATATAATAAGGAGCGTGAAAGTAAACCTGCATCCTTAATTGAATGTTTATTATCCGAAAATGCAATTGCTCCGGCGCAATGCATATCGTACATTTCGCTCATGTTTTTTCCTGCTAAATCTTGTGAAAGCGCTCCAACCGGATAAACCTCAACTGCTTCACGTTGTGTTTTAGATTGTATATACTCAATAGCAGCTTTGCTTTGAATAGGACTTATATCGGATGAAAAACAAGCAATACCGGTAAATCCCCCGGCAGCAGCAGCTTTGCATCCACTCAATAAATCTTCTGCTATTTCAGCACCCGGATCATTCAAATTTACCTGCATATCGAACCAACCTATAGAAACATGCAAATTAGGTATTTCAATAAGCTGTGCATTTTCCTCCGGTTTTAATTCTGGAGCAATGGATTTTATAATGCCATCCTTGATGCACAGGTCAACTTTTTTTCCGTTCCATTTGGAATCAGAATTTACAATTACCGCTGATTTAATTAGAAGGTTCATTTTTTCCAAATTCGTAGTAAAGTAATTTCAACAGCTAAAAAGAAAAGTGCTGCAATTAGGCACCATTTCCAGAAGCGCTTTCCTTGATTTATTTCTTTTAATGATGCAGTGATTCCTTTCTCACTTCCCGAAAGTAGTGAAAAATTTGAATAGCCTTTTTGTGAAATAACATCAATAAGCGATTCAACAGAATAGCAATTTAGGGCAGATTCTTTTCGGTTATAATTAAAGGCAAAGCCTCCAATTGTATCATTCTCTAATTTCAAAAGATAGGTATCGGCCTGTTTCAGCTGATTGTGTAAAACTAATCTAGTGCCTTCCGGCTGTTGCTTCACTTCGGGTACCATATCAAAGGAATCACCGCTGTTTTTTACATGAAAAACCGCCTCCGTAGTACTCGATGGAGTTTCAATTTCTACCGTTTCATGTTTACCAATAGTATAAGCTATTTGTTGATAAGGCTTGCTATACAAAGCTATTTTATACATGGTTGGAACAAACATGGCATGTTTACTAAAATTGCTAAAGTCGGTATTGAGTCCAACGGCTGATACATAAACTTTACCTTTTCCAACTGAATTTTTGCCTAAAAAATGTTCCCCATTTTGTAGTTTCATCAAGTACTCGAAATTTGAACGAGTTGCTTGGTTTATTGAATAATGCGTATAAACAACCGGTAAATCAATCGACTGCGGTATTTTTTTGCTTTTATCAAAAACATCGTTGTAGATATTGTGGCCATAATTCACCTTATCGACACGTGTATTTGCAGTATCTAAATGGGTAAAATAATTGGCAGGAAGTGAACTTAAAAAGCTTTGGTAGTTTGCCAGGTCAATTAAGGGTGCAGGAAAAATTAACAAGCTGCCGCCTGACAGTATGCGTCTTTTTATTTCCTGCGCCAGTCCCGAAGAAATACTTTTTAACTCATTGAGCACAATTAAATTGGCTGTTGTAAGTGCATTGTAATCCATGTTTTTTTGCGAAAGGGAAACAAAACTAAATGCTGAATCCTTATCAAATAGATTGGAGATTGGCGAAACACCAGGTTCTTCCGAAATACTTACCACTTTTATTTTTGAATTTATATCGAAACTGAAAAAATAAGTATCATCAAAGCTCACTGGATAATCGTTTAGTTGTAATTGTGCTGCATGCAAACCGCTTTCTTTGCAAGTAAATGTAAGATCAACCTGCACTGTTGAATTGGCCTCAACACTAAAGCTGGCTAGGGCTTTTTGTTTTTTATTTATCAGTAGTTTAATCGGAGCATTTTCAAGTTCATTTTCAGAAGCATTCGTAATGCGCACATGCAAAACTTCCGGATGGTTAAGTTGTCGTGTAGGGCTTTCAAACCAGCAGGTGTCAATTGAAACATTGGCAATGGTTTTTGAAATCAAGGGAAGTAAGCTAACCTGAATGCCGGAATCAGAGTGTAGATTTTCGAAATTGAAATTGGATTTTTGAAAATCTGAAATAAGGTAGCTGAATTTATTTTTAGCGTCTCCTGAATTGAGCAAATCGCTTTGTCTACTAAGTATTTCCTGAATAGATTTAACAGAAGCAGAGCTCTTCACCTCTTGCAAGGCCAGCAAAAATTCGTCGCGGGTTAACAATCGCTGGTGCTTTCCTTCAAAATCGTTTGTGAGTAATTGAAAGCGATCGCTCGATGCATAGGCCGCTGCAATTTGGCTGGCGTTTTTTTTAGCTTCTTCCAGCAAGGTTCCAGCGTTACCAAGTGCATCCATGCTAAATGAATTGTCGACAAAAATACTGATGACTTTTGAGCCACTAGCGATGGTAGAATTATTAACAGGTAAATAAGGTTGCGCAAAAGCCAACACTAAAAAACTAATCGCAAGCATGCGACTAAGTAGCACTAACAAATGGCGCAACTTTGATTTAGATTGGGTTTCCTGTTTTATTTCACGCAAAAATTTTACGTTGGTAAAATAAATACGCTTGAATTTTCGAAAGTTAAAAAGGTGAATTATTAATGGAATTGCAAGTGCTGAAAGGGCAAACAAAAAGCCGGGATAAATAAACTGCATAGGGCTTCAAAGGTAAAAAATATTTAAGAAGCAAATGGACTGTTTTCTTTTTTATAAACTCTTAACAGTTATAAATATCCTGTCTATTTTATGATATTTAATTTGTTTATTTGCAATTGTACCATACTTACAATTTATTTTTATAGGTGTAGCTTAATCTTGTATTCGACGTTTATAAAACATCAAGTTTAACCACGAACACAAAGTTTGCGCTAAGGGCACGAAAGCAATATTTTAATTAATCCTCTTAGTATCCCTTTAGTTTAAGTCCTTTGATTCTAACTATTTAACCGCACATCTAAATCGTAATATTTTGCTTTTAATTTTATTTCATGTATAAAAGCGGATCAGCATAATATGTAATTTCAAAAAATGAACATTTTAGTGAAAGCAGCCAATATTTAAGGTTGATATCATTTGGCTTGAAATAAACTCTTAATTAATAATCAAATGTGTGGTTAATTGCCCGCCAAATGCATTGCTAATTTTCACAAAATATATACCCTTACTAAAATTGGGACTTAATAGGAGCTCTTGAAGGTGAATTGTATTGGAAAAGGTAAGCACTTCTATCCCATTAGAACTATAAATTTGCAATTTGTTCCAATTAAAATCAAGAGGTATTTGCAACTTAAATTGTCGCTCTGCAGGATTGGGAAGAACACTTAGTTTATACTGAGCATTAGTAGAAGTAGGACTTTTAATAGCTGTAGGGATACATGAACCAACAGCAGCATTTTGATAAAACCAATTACTGCTATCAGTATAACACCGCAATTGGTTGGCATCTATACCATCATATAGACAGTTTGTAGATACCGGGAATAAATAATTAGAGCCACCAAGTTTTTCGATGAAGCTATCTCCAAAACTGTAAGCAGGTATTGGAAGTGAGTAACTTACATGAAATTTTTTTAAGGTATCGATTCCATTAATATATTGCGAAATACTATCTACATGCACCAAGGAACTATCTTCAACACAAAAACCCGGTGAATTAGGATAAATATACCATGAGTCACCAACTTGTGCCCCAAAGTCGTAAAGTTTAAAAAAGAAATTTAATCCGGTTGAATAAGCATACACTTTATTATTTTCAATATAGGTATTAAAAATTGAATGTTGATATATACTAAACAAGGGATATGTTACATACAGGGTAGCACTAAAATTATCGCAAATTTGATTGTTGATTTGAGTAGTACCAATATGTGAAAGCACAAGATAGCCATGTCCTGGTAAACCGGCTGCACTGTAATGCCATGTAGCGCCCGGCTGGCACCAAGGTTGACCTTGTGAAAAAGCTAAATTGCTAAGAAGAAGGAGGGCTGGTAAAATTTTTTT
>DGQS01000107.1 GCA_002389785.1 Bacteroidetes bacterium UBA4408 | reverse complement strand
GAATATTGTAAGATTATCGAAACTCGTATTAAAGAGTGCGGTGGGCTTTTTTTTAATTCTTTTGAAATGGAATTGTCAAACGAAGCAGAAACGTAGCAGCTTGCTTATAACGTCCTAACATACGAAGTTCAAAAAATTGAACTATCTTAAATACAATGAAATCAACAGAAATAAGTAATTATATTGCGCAACAAGTTCAAAACAATGAACTAGATAACGAAGGACTGGTTCAAATCATTGCACTATGCGACAGCTTTCTAAATCTTAAAAGCATATCGCAATACGCAAAGGATAATAACCTTAGTTATAATGGAGCTAAGAAAAACAGAAAAGCAGTAGAATTATTTGGGAGTAAGTTTATAATTGATAATGATTAAGATATGATAGAAATAACATCGGTTGAAAATTTAAAAAAGGGAGACATCATCCTAATTGACGCAGGAGATAAACTTCAAATTGTGACAGTAGAAAAAATTGATGATGGTCTCATAATCCCTGTTGAGTGGGGAGGCATGGACTATTGTGCGGAAAGCCCGGATGAAATAATTAGGCTAGGAACAAAAAAGGAAACACCTACAATAGTAATAAGGGCGAAAAAAATATATCTTGGACTATCACAGTTTTGGGAAAATAAATTTCAGAAATAAAAAAGACTATGACCGACATACAGCTAAAAGACGAAACAGTATTTTTCCACAAGCAACTTTATCACGAAAGTGAGCTTTTGCTTGCTCGTTGCTATAACTTCGAGTATGATGAACTCACCGGAGTTATCTCCGCCCACCTCCGCTATACAGCCAAGCAAGCCTTGTTTTATTTCATTGAGCTTGCTTTCAAAAACTTTTGGGAGTCACCACTGCAAGAGGGGAGAAGAAATGATTTTTTGAAGAAAATTGACGAGGTGTATGCTCTTTATGAAAATCATGTCACAGCCTTAATGGCTAAAAAGCTGCCTTATACGGAGAAGTTTAAAAAGCACCAGGTCGAAGGAGAGGTTTTTGCTTATTATAAAAAATACGCTTTTATGGCATACGAGATGCGTCTGGGCAAAACAATCCTAGCTGCTTCCCTCTCCCGCCTATTGGATATACGCACTACGGTGATTATCTGCCCCGCCAACCCGAAGTGGGAATGGTTCCGGCAGCTTACCCAAAAGTGGCAATTCAACGAGCTTTATTTTACAATATTGGATGCAGCAAAATCAAAAAACCTGATTGCCTTTCAAGAACGATTTGTCATTATTAACTACGATATAGTTGGTAAATTCCACAACGAACTTTTGCAAAGAAATGTTGGGCATTTTATAATTGATGAGGCGCATAAAATTAAAAACCATTTAAGTTTACGTGCCAAAAACCTTAAAAAATTGCTCGACAGTTTTCCCGATGCAAAGGTTACATTTTTGTCCGGTACACCGATTAAAAACAGGGTTAACGATATTTTTAATTATTTAAAACTTTCCAACCACCCACTAGGGAGCAACCATAAAAAGTTCCTTGATGAATTTACTATAAGCACAAGCAGCCGACAAGGGAATAGGGTTACGGGCGGGAAGAATCTAATGGACTTAAATAAAAAGTTAGCCAACTTCATGCTGATAAGAACTCAGGACGAATGCCTTGATGTACCGAAAAAAATGTTCCTTACCTATAACTACTCTCTTGAAGATTACCGAGAAGAATACAATAAAATTATTGAGGAACTTTCTCAAATAAAAGATATTTCTTCTCTTACAGGTTCACTCCATAGCCTTAATATCATCACCGCCAAAGCGAAATTAAAAGGTGTTATCGAGATTGCGGAAGATATTATTGAGAATGGACAAAAGGTAGTTATTTTCTGTTCCTACAAGGATCCGTTGCATGAGCTACAAAAGTATTTTGGTGAACGATGTGTTCTTGTTGATGGTAGTGTTCCCTCCCACAAGAGGATGGAGTGCTGCGAAAGTTTTAGAGATGACGATAAAAAAGAGGTTTTCTTGGGTAACATGATTGCTGCCGGAGAGGGAACAGATTTGTCTTGTGCGTTAAATGTGATATTCGTCAATTTTCCACTCACTCCTGACGAGATTATGCAGCCTATGAATCGGTGCGAAAATATGGCTCGTACAAAAATTCTTACCGTTATCTACACCTCCTGTGATGACTCTATTGATGAATACCTTTATGAACTTATCGAGGACAAGCAGAACGAAATAAATATTTTTACGGGCAAAGAAAATCTAAATATCCATAAGCACAATACCATTGAACACCTTGTTTCAAAGCTATTAAAAAGAGAGCCGGAGGGAGGAGTTTCTGAGCCTGTTACTCACTCTTTGGAAGGAGGGGAAAATGTGGAACAGCATATAATGAGTAACAAGTCTATTAAATTGCTTGACCCTAATCCTGATGCTCATGTGCATCCAGACTGTTCACACGATGCACCTAAAGAAAATATTTTTGCTCGTAAACTGATAGAGGCGGAAGAAAAAGAAAAATCTGAACCTGTTACAGAAAGACTTGCCGTAGAAGAATTTAATAGACGTTATCCCAAAGATGGTTCGCTTCCTGTTGAAATAGATTTAGGAACAGAGCAGGCACAAGAGGTTATTAGAGCGGTAAGAGAAAACAGAGAAATTAAATCAATTTCCGCCCCCGCAGATGACTTTACTCCACCCGATTTTTTATAGGCTGTGGCAAAACAAAAGAGCGACTTTAAAGCACCGCCCTGGACGTGCAAAACAAAATATGTGGATGACAACTTTATTTTGGTAACGGACGAAAATATTAAAAATGCAAAGGTGCTTGGCAGAGTGTTTTATATTTGGGAGGTTGGAGAGAAAATTTCTACTTTTTTGGGACATATCGACCTCCGCACCCGACTGTTGCCATGCAAGATAAAAATTGAGAATCACCCACTCAAATTAAACGCTGAGATAATTTGGATTCAGCAAGAGGAAAGCCGAGAAGAATACGCTGAGTTTGGAAAATCAATTTTGAATTATTTAAAAGAGAAAAAACTTTTTATTAGACCAACAGATACATTAATTTCTTATTTGAAAATTACTTAGAAAAAATGACAAAAATAACCATTGACAGAGAGCTACTCTTAGAAAAGCTGAACAAGGTGTATAAGTTTGTACCTGCCAAAAGTATTATCCCTGCGCTGGATAATATTCTTTTTGATGTGAAAGATAATAAAATGTCTATCACAGCCTTCAATGGAGAGGTGCAGTGTAAATTAAACTGTGTGGTAAAATGCAAAGAGGATATTTCTTTTTGCCTCCCCGCCAAACTGTTCGTCAGCATCGTCCGCCTTTTTAGAGAAAATGAATTGATTGTTACGGTGACAGAAGCAAAGACTGAGCTAAAGTGCGGAAAATCAAAATACAACCTTGCCATCAACTGCAAGCCTATTGAGTTTCCAAAGATTGAGTTTAACAGCGAGACACCAAACTCCATGACCATGCTGCAAACAGTTTTTAATGACTATGCAGCAAGAGCAGCATCGTTTTGTGGCAAGGACGAGGTGAGACCATCACTTACAGGTATGCTTGTTTCTTTTTCAAACAAAGAACTGCTGTTTTATGGATGCACCGGAGCATATATGTGCAAGGCTACCGTTCCTGTTATCTCGGTAGACAAGTGGGACGATGTTATCATCCCTGCTAACGCAGTAAAAAAGGTGTGCGACATACTCGGCACAGGGGAGGTAAATATTTTACATTCCGACAATGTTATTATGTTTTCCTCTACTGACAAAAACGGAAACGACTTTGATGTTTTGTCTACCACTGTAAATGAAAAGTTCCCCAAGGTGGAACAGTTTTTTGCTGTTGCAACAGAACACTCCGTTATCATCAACACTAGCGAGCTTGCTGATGCGTTAGGGAGGATAAAGTTGTGTGCCGACCCACTTCTTATGGCAGCAAAGTTATCTCTTCAAAATAGCAACCTTGAACTATCCTGCTCCGATGCCAGCTTCGGGAATGATGGGGAGGAAATTTTGTCTATCACCAACACAAAAATGGCTAAGAAAGAAGTGGCTTTCAACATTGACTTTTTATTAAAAATACTTGAAAGCATTGACGATGTGGAGACAACAATGTTTTGGACAGATGCCGGAACAGTAAATACCCCATTTGTTTTTAAAGGGAACAATGAGTTCGCTACCTTTCAATTTGTGCTTTGTCAAACTAGTGTTTAAAAACTAAAAACTAAAACCTTAATAATTATGGATAAAGAAAAAGTTACAGCAAAAAGTTACACACTAATAAATGACAGTGGTTCTTGGTTAGGACAAATAGTATTAACAAGCGATGGGATGTATGCATCCGTTACAGATTATGGAAATTTGTCATACGCATGGCGACACTATGGAGACGGTGATTTTCGTAAATTCTTATCAGGGTTAAATACTGATTATTTTGCAACAAAGCTCTACACAGGAATGTCATACATTGCGTATTCAAAAAAAGTCGAAGCAGCCTGTAAAAGATTTGCAGAAATGATATTACCTGCACTGCAAAAGGCACTAAAGGAAGAATTGGAATCAGAAAATGTAGTTTCCTAATGCCAATATCTCTCTTTAAAAGCACTTTTTCCGATGAGCAAGCCTCCGTTACCCCCGAAGCTGTTTTAGCGAGCATACGCAACGGCAAGTGGGCGGAACAGATACTTTTGCTGCGCACGCTCTCACCGGAAGAATACAAAAAAGAAAAAACTAAGCTCCCTGCCGTTACGTGGAGTGGGCTTTTTAAGGAAAGGCTCAACAATGCACTTTTGGAGTATTCAGGAATAATATGCCTTGACATTGACCATATTGATGCTGCGCACATAGCCTTGTTGAAAAAGCAACTTTTGGAAGATGAGTTTGTTTACTTTGCTTTTGTCTCCCCCTCCGGGGAAGGATTGAAAGTAGGATTTTGTGTTGACACAGAAGTAGAGTTTCACGTACACGCTTTTCTTCACCTGCAAAAATATTTTCAAGATAAATATTTTGTAAAAGTTGATATTCCCGGTAAAGATGTATCAAGGCTCTGTTACGTCTCTTTTGATGAAGATATTTTGTTTAATAAAAACAGCAAAATTTTCATTATCGACAAAGCTGTTGGTGAAGTATATAATAAATCCTACGGATCAAGAACAGACTTTTCCAACTACAAGCCTCTTACTGATGCAGAAAAGATTTATCAACTGTGCGTTAAATGGGTAAACAAAAGTATGTCCTACGCTTCCGGCGGAAGGAACAGATATGTCCATGCTCTTGCCTGCGCCCTAAACCGATGCGGAGTAGATTTTAACGAAACCGTTTCTTTGGTAAAAGATAACTTTGCCGACCTTGAAGAAAAAGAAAAATTCCTTTGCTGCAAGTCAGCCTACTTTCATAATCAACAGGAGCATGGTGCTTTTGAGGTGAAAGACATAGATGCACTAGCGGAGTTTCAAGCCCCTGCATACATAGCCAATTTTACTGATGATGTGGTAGCTAATGACCTTATGCGGATAACTGCTTTGCTTACCCACCATAACGTAGGCAGGAGCGACCTAGGTGATATTATTAGCAAAATAGCAAGGTATTACCACAGCAAAGGATTGATAGACATTGACCGTAAAACACTTTTGGAGCTGATGAATAATGCTATCGCCCTATACAACTCCAAGCGGGCGGAAGCAACATCTGAAACATCTTTAAAATACCAAACTCTTGACGAGATGGCGCAAGACATTGTGAACATCGACTTTGACGAGAACGGAGTAAAAACATTTTTTCCTTGGATTGACAATGCCACTCAAGGAGGATTGAAACTTGGTAACTTTTACGGGCTTATCGGGGTAGGAGGAACTTTTAAATCCATTGATGCGGAATACATGATGTACAGAAACGCAATAAATGATGTTCCCTCGCTTTATCTCAATGGAGAGATGTCATCGTATCAGTTTTATGAAAGGATGATTTCTATGGCACTAAAAATTGACTTATATCAGGCACTAGCGCAAAAGAAAATCCGCAAGGATAATGTGGATGAACTGATAGCACAAGTTAATGAAGTAACAAAAGGAAACATCTTTGTTGTTAACGGTTCGGGGTTCAATGCCGAAAATATCATTGCCTCTGTCGATAACATTGAAGCCAAGACAGGTAAGCGCATAAAGCTAATAGTGGTAGATGGGGTAACGCAGATGGAGGACACCAAGAACGATGAAATACGTTCCACTATTTATAATTCCCATGTATGCAAAGAGGTGGCCAAGCAGGCTAACGTAGCAATTATTGGCTTGCTGCACGTATCGGGAGAGATAACAAAGCATACTCGCGATACCGGAGAAAGGGTAAGGGGCGGAAGAAAAGTGCTTGCTAACATGGATGGATACTTTTGTACCTCCCTGCTTATTGACACCGACCTTGAAGATTATTTGGAAAATGAAGTACAGTATCGTGAAGGAATGTTTTATCTGCGCTTTGTGGATAAACGCAGCAAGGGCGGAACAATAAATGTCATTATAAAAGTAAACGAGCACATACAGCTAGAACAGTTGGAAGAGTCAGTGCATAATTACGAAGTAAAAAAATCTTAAAAAATGCGAGGAAAAACAATACCATCAGATGAAATTTTGCAAGAATTTGAATTTCTTTGCAATTTTTTCGACCTGCCTATGTCATCAATAACTGGCAAGCAAAGGAAGCTACCTATTACAATAGCAAGACACTTTATAGCTGTTTATTTCCACAAGCACTCAGAAAGAAAGTTGTCGTCATTGTCCGTTGGAGCAATAATAGGGAACAGAGACCACTCAACCATCCTTAATTCATGCAGGGCTATTGAAAATTGGACAAGGAGTGACTCTTCTATGCAAAAGAAATGGACTATGTTTTTAAACTATGCCAAGAATAGTAGTTCAGCACAATTTAATAATATCCCTCAATTTTAACCTATGAAACAACAAACAATGCTATCTGCGCGTGAGTTTCAAAAAATCAACGCGGAAGAAAAGAAGAAAAGCAAAAAGCCTGTCAAGCACGAAGAGAAAATCCAAATTCGCCTGTGTGAATATGTACGGGTAAAATACCCTCACGTTATCTTTGAGTGTGACCTTGCCTCCGGCACTAAGCTAACTATCGGTCAGGCGGTGAAAGCAAAAGCCATGCGCTCAAACAGAGGGATGCCTGACTTTAGGATATTTCATAAAGTTAGCAGATACAATGGATTGTTTTTAGAATTAAAAAAAGAAGGGGAGAAACTCACCCTTACACGTGACAGCAAAAAAATGACAAAGGGTGACTACAAAATAAGGAAGGCAGGAGATTGGGCTGACATTCATATCGAAGAACAATTTGATGTTTTATGTAAACTTGTTGCTCAGGATTTTTCCGCCAACTTCGCTATTGGTTTGGAAGATGCTATAAAACGTGTTGACTTCTACATGAAACAATAAATTTTAATTTATCGTCAATCTTTCTTTTTTGTCGCAAAAGTTTTCGTAGTTTTGCCTCTGCAACAAAAAGACAAATTTATGTTTATAGAGGTAGAAAGAATCACCACCACAGGCAGGGGCACAGAAAACGAGCAGCCACTTGTGCAACTTGAGTTAATAAATATCTCTACCATCAAAGCCTGTCGTCACTGGCACGTTGGTAAAAATGAACCCAAGCCAAATTATTCTCAGACCATCTTGATAATGGATAACGGAGGAGGGCAAAAGCAAGAGATAAATGAGAATAATTATATGAACAGAGGTGATATAAAAAAACCAAGCACCATACTCATAAAAGAAAAGTATGAGTCCTTCCGCGACAGACTATGCACCAAGGTTCCGGTAAACAAAGTAAATGCTGCTGATTGAAATATTAAGGGGTAGCAAGGAACTAAAAAGGCTTATTGTAAAAAGGTCGTTTGAGTACAAGATACCCCTGAGATACATCTGCCAGGAGTGCGGTATTGAATACAAGGAGTTTATGCTTAGTTACATCAACTCAAGCACCATGAAAGATTGCAGGTTAAAGGAGGAAGATTTTACCAACATACTAAAGCTGTTGGGGGTAACAATAAAACATCAGTTTATCATTGATAAAGAATACGATGGGCTGGAAGTAAGAAATGAATTAATAAGTAAAAATGGCTGAGAAAGTAAGGGATTTAAGTAGCAAGCTGACAAAAGCAATTTTGGCTTTGACCGATATGACATTAGATACTCATAAACTTGAGTATGTTGACAGCGACCAAGCATCACGAAGGCTAAAAAAGGCACTTGTGCTTTTCCGTAATGGTCCACTAAAAGAGTTTGAGGCAGATGTACGAGAGATAAGGACACTATCAATGGAGCTTGCCGCCCTGAGAAAAGAGGATAGGATAAAAGAGTACGAGGCAGGGACGAGAAAAAAATATGTAAAAGGATTTTTTAAGGAACAAGCCAAGTTTAAAATCGAGAGTAACAAT
>DGQS01000223.1 GCA_002389785.1 Bacteroidetes bacterium UBA4408 | reverse complement strand
CGTGTCTACCAGTTCCACCACCTGGGCAATCTCTAACTTTTACGACTCCAATATGTGAAAATAACCGAAGGAATCGTTACTAAAAAGAACATGTTCTAAGAGCGAAAGACGAGGTTCGAACTCGCGACCTCGACCTTGGCAAGGTCGCGCTCTACCAACTGAGCTACTTTCGCAGGGTATTCACTTTACCTATAAGGGTTGGTGAATAAGGCTCGCAAAAGTAATTAAATTTTTAAATCTTCAAAAAAAAATTAACCCCCTGTAAGTTTTTTAATTTCATTGAGGCGCATTAAGGCTTCAACAGGCGTTAGTGTATTGATATCTGTTTTGTCGAGTTGTTCTCTAATTTGCTCAAAAACAGGGTCATTTAGCTGAAAAAAACTCAATTGATAATCCTCTTGTTTCGCCTTGCTGATTCGGTTTAACGCATTTTGTGTATCCGATTTATCTTGCCTATTTACTCGATCACTCTCAAGTTCCAATAAAATTTCATTCGCACGTTGTAAAACCTTTTTAGGCATTCCGGCCATTTTTGCCACATGTATCCCAAAACTATGCTCACTACCTCCGGGCTTCAATTTACGTAAAAAAAGTATTTTTTGGTCTATTTCCTTTACCGAAACATTGTAATTCTTAATTCTTTTCATGCTCCGCTCCATTTCATTTAACTCGTGGTAGTGCGTTGCAAACAAAGTTTTTGCCCTTGCAGTTGGGTGTTCGTGAATGTATTCGGCAATTGCCCAGGCTATCGAAATTCCATCATAGGTACTCGTTCCACGCCCAATTTCATCCAACAAAATCAAACTACGGTCCGATAGATTGTTCAAGATACTCGCAGTTTCATTCATTTCTACCATAAAGGTTGACTCTCCCGACGAAATATTATCCGAAGCACCTACACGAGTAAATATTTTATCCACCAATCCAATGCTGGCATGTGTAGCCGGCACAAAGCATCCCATTTGGGCCATCAGCACAATTAAAGCAGTTTGTCTCAACAATGCCGATTTTCCGCTCATATTGGGCCCGGTAATGATTATTAGTTGCTGTTGTTCATCGTCGAGGTACACATCGTTACTGATGTACTCAACTCCCAGCGGCAACTGCTTTTCAATTACAGGATGCCGGCCATTTTTAATGTCAAGAACTTTCGAATCGTTTAAATGCGGTCGCACATAGTTGTTTTTTTGCGCAAGGGCAGCAAAACAAAGCAGGCAGTCCATGCGCCCAATCAATGCAGCATTTAATTGCAAAGGCACAATGTAATCGCTTAAAGCCAATAGCAAATCGGCAAACAATCGGGTTTCAATTGCTAGGATTTTTTCTTCTGCCCCCAAAATTTTTTCTTCGTATTCTTTCAGCTCAGGAGTAATGTAGCGCTCTGCATTCACCAAGGTTTGTTTTCGTATCCATTCAACAGGAACCTTGTCTTTGTGCACATTGGTAACTTCAAGGTAGTAACCAAATACATTGTTATAAGCAACTTTCAACGAGCTAATTCCGGTGCGTTCACTTTCTTTTTGTTGTATTTGCAACAGGTAATCTTTTCCCGAAAAGGCTATTTTGCGCAACTCATCTAATTCTGCATCTACCCCGTTTGCAATTACATTTCCTTTGGCAATCAATAGGGGAGGATCAGCCTGAATTTCTTTTTCAATACGCTCGGCAATAAGTAAACATGGATTTAGCTGCTCTGAAATTTTATTTAAGGTTTCATTTGCTGCAGCGGAACCAATTGCTTTAATAGGAGCGATGGCTTTTAATGCGCGCAGCAATTGCACCAATTCACGTGGAGTAATTCTACCAACAGCAACCTTCGACGTAAGTCGCTCCAAATCGCCAATTAGCCGAATTTCCTCTTTTATTTTATCGGCAAATTCAACATTGTTTAAAAAGTACGAAACCACCTCCAGGCGCTCTTCAATAGGTTGCTTGTCTTTTAAAGGCAACGACATCCACCGGCGTAGCATGCGCGAACCCATCGGAGAAATACTTTTATCGAGTATGTCAATCAATGTTTTTGCATGGTCGTTGGCCGACGAAAACAATTCTAAATTGCGAATGGTAAATCGATCCAACCAAACGTATTTTTCCTCTTCAATGCGCGATACAGTGGTAATGTGTTTTACCTTGTCGTGTTGGGTGTCGGCAAGGTAATGCAAGGCAGCACCGGCAGCAATAACAGCTTCCGGGATACTTTCAATTCCAAATCCCTTTAATGATACAGTGCCAAAATGCTTCAGCAGTAGCTCATTTGCATAGTCTGTTGCAAAAATCCACTCTTCCAAAGCATAGCTGTAAAAGCCGTCACTGTAGTGTGAACTAAAAAACTTTCTGAATTTTTTGGGATATAAAATTTCGCTCGGGCGGAAACTTTGTATGAGTTTATCTACATAATCAAAATTACCTTGAGCCACCATAAACTCTCCGGTACTTACATCTAAAAAAGATACTCCCAATACGGTATTTTTAACTTCTTGCGGATCTTCTACTAAATGCAAAGCCGCCAAAAAATTATTATTGCGATGATCTATAGTCTTTTCATTATAACTCACACCCGGAGTAACCAATTCGGTAACGCCGCGCTTTACAATGGTTTTAGTAAGTTTCGGATCTTCCAACTGATCGCAAATAGCAACCCGGTGACCAGCACGTACCAACTTGGGTAAATAGGTATCGAGTGCATGATGCGGAAAACCTGCCAATTCAATGTAAGCGGCAGCACCATTAGCTCTTCGGGTAAGTACTATGCCCAAAATTTGCGCAGTTTTTACGGCATCTTCGCTAAAAGTTTCATAAAAATCGCCCACACGAAACAGCAACAACGCATCCGGATATTTCGCCTTAATGCTGTTGTACTGCTTCATCAACGGGGTTTCCGCAATGTCTTCCTTTTTTTTCGAAACCGTTTTACTCACCTGAAATTTTTCTTGGGGTATCAAAAATACAATTCCTTTTGGCTAATTAATGGAGAGATTTTTTATTGTTGAAAAAATACAATAACACCACGTATCCATTTATTTAGTTCTTATGATTATTCAGCGAACTATCTTTCCAAAACAATTTTTTGAATATGTTGATTTTCATCGTCTTGTAATCTCAAAAAATAAATACCTACAGAAACATCAAGATAGAGTTCTGTTGATGTTTTTATTATTTCTGTTTCCAATACTTTTTCTCCGAGCATGTTGAACAATGATAAAGCGACAGGTAGCTTTACGTTATTAGATAAGTAGATGTTGATTTTTCCCTTAGTTGGATTGGGGTAAAAAATGGAACCCCAACTCGACTTGTTATCAACAATATTTACACCTATAATAGTATAACAGGATGAAGTATCAACACAGCCATTCAAGGAAAGCATTAAAGCATAGTTTCCATTAGTGCTAGCTATATAGCTTTGAGATGTTGCCCCTATAATTGCAGAGTAAGCATTATTACAATCAAGCCATTGATAGGAGGCATTTGAGTCGAGCGAAGTTAATGTAATTCCGGATTGAATTATTGAATCATTGAGGTTGATGATAGTTAAATTCAGGGTAACTATACTATCGCAACCGGAACTATCAGAGTAGGTTATAGAAGCTGTATTATTGCTAGTTAAATAAGTATTTCCGTCAATCCAATTGAAGCTTTCACAAGCCACTATCGATTGAGAAGTAGTCGTTAAACATTGTGAATATTTTGCAACATAGACATCATCGGTAAAGAGGGTAGAGGTTAATAAATTATTTCCGGACGATGGATTAAAATCAACAGTAAAAGAATAAGAGCCTGTTGCGTACACATGTCCTTGATTGTCTATAGCAATAGAATTGCAACTAGCTAAAGCAATCCCACCGAATCCATGTGCCCATCTTAGGTTTCCGTTGGCATCTAATTTCAATAAATACATTTTCGATGCTCCTGGATTTGTGTTAATAAGATTATAGGTTGCTGGCCCCGGATCAAAATCTACAGTAGAAGAAAACCGCCCTCCTGCATAAATATTACCGAATGCATCATGAGTGATACAATCTTGATATTCAGTATTTGTTCCTACAAAACCTTTAGCCCAAATAAAACTCCCATCAGCATCTAATTTTGTGATAAAAATATCCCACACGAGCGCATTAAGAACATAGTTGCTTACCCCTGGGTCAAAATCGCAAGAACCGTAAAAAGAACCTCCAACAATTACATTTCCGTTCAGATCTGAAGTAACAGTCTTACTTTCATTCATTCCACTTAAACTTTTCGCCCAAACAAAATTTCCTAATGAATCGAGTTTCGAAATGAATGAGCGACCTGCATATAAGTTATATACAAGCGGGCCAGGATCAAAATCAGCAGAATCTTGAAAAGTACCGGTAGTGATGACATTGCCTTCTCCATCCGATGTAATTGCAAAAGCTAATTCATTTTTTAGACCGCCAATCTGCTTTGCCCATTTAAAGTTCCCATTAGCATCTAGTTTGCTTATAAAGGCATCCAAATATCCAACACCGGGTGTTACACTAAGGTTAAAAGTATTTGGACCGGGATCGAAGTCTGCTGTAGTTCTAAATATGCCACAGGTATAAATATTTCCAAAATCGTCCAGAGTCATTGCTAAAACCTCATCACCTTGATTTCCACCAAATTGCTTTGCCCAAATAAAATTTCCACCGCTGTCGAGCTTCAAAATAAATACGTCATATTGCTGGCCGGTACCAGTTGAAGTCATATTAAAAGTAGCAGGTCCAGGATCAAAATCAATTGTATGTGTAAAAATACCAGCAAAGTATACATTTTCATTTTTGTCAACGGCAACTGACCTACCAATACCATGATCAAAGCCAGCAAACCCGAATGCCCACCTAAAATTACCAGTTGAATCTAGCTTAGTAATAAAAGCATCTTCACTTGGAGGGCCAAAAATAGGCGCAACTGGATGGGGAAATAAAGTAAATGTTGCAGGACCAGGATCAAAATCAGCAGTATCATTATATTCTCCAACTAAATAAATACTTCCAGATTTTGCAACCGCAATTGAATGGCTTCGATCTAAACCATTTCCGCCCATACTTTTTGCCATTACATAATTCAAATTTTGAGCACGCGCAGTAATACTGAACAAGAGAAGAAAATAAAGCAAGAGGTATCTATTCAAAATAATTCTATATTAAATGCAGTTTTAATGCAACTATAAACAAGTTTAAAACGTTTTATTTCAAAATAATCCGCCCCAATTGCAGCGAAAAATGTTTCTTAGCCTCCAACAAAGCTTGTTGCTGCTCAATTAAAGCCTGCAAGCTCTCCTCATTTAAATCTTTAAATTCTTTTAATTGTTGTTGATTCTCACTAATCAACTTCATCACCTTGGTGTTTTTCAACGAAAATAGCGCACTATACACCGATTGTTTCAACACCATTTCTTCGGTTTGCACATTGATGTGGTGCCGCTCCCAATGTTGACTTAGCTCGTATTTATTGCTCACCATGTCAATGGCCAATTGTTGTATTAACGGGTCGTGATGTTGGGTAAAATAATTTACATCCGGCACTTTTTCATCGGCTAAATGTTGCGCCACCTCAGCAAAAATTAACTCGTAATTTTTATTTTCAAAGGTTAATTGGTCGTTCGTAATTTCAAAATGTATGCGCTCTGCAACAGTAGTAGTAACGGTTTGAGTATTTTGCTCCTCATCAACTACTTCAAAATTTATTTCACGATTTCCAAAATTAATCAGCAAGCGAATAATATCCTGTTCCTGAAATTCAATCGCATCTTCAACAATAATGTCTTGTTCCTCCTCAGCTATCGCTGCTTCAGAAAAATTGCCTGAATAGTTTTCATCTCCTGCTTTTTCGGCTGCAGCACCCAGTTTTTTTCGGCGTAATTTATTCAGTTCGGTAAGCAAAATCTGCTCCCCCATATCCATTATCCTGCTGCACTCTTTTACATACACCGAGCGCGATATTGCATCCGGTATCAGCGAAATAGTTTCAACAATATTATGAATGAGCCCGGCTTTTTTTATGGGATCATGCCGCGTTTCTTCATACAACAAGCCGGTTTTAAAGCGAATAAAATCAAGAGAATTTTTAGAAATAAAATCTTCCAATTCGGCACTGCTCACTTTTTTACTGTATGAGTCAGGATCTTCTCCATCCGGAAACAACAACACCTTAACATTCATCCCCTCTTCCAAAATCAAATCAATTCCTCTAAACGAAGCTTTTATTCCTGCAGTATCTCCGTCATACAAAATGGTGATGTTTTTTGTATACCGATGAATCAAGCGAATTTGCTCCACAGTTAAGGATGTTCCACTCGAAGCCACCGCATTTTCAATGCCCGCTTGAAACAATGAAATAACGTCGGTATAACCTTCTACCAAATAGCAAACATCCTTAGCCAATATCGCTTTCTTTGCGAAGTACAAGCCATACAGCACATTGCTCTTGTGGTAAATTTCGGTTTCGGGGGAATTAATGTACTTGGCAACTTTTTTATCCGAACCCAAAATTCTTCCGCCAAAAGCAATTACTCTTCCCGATATGTTATGTACCGGAAACATTACTCGTCCCGAAAATCGATCAAACAATCGCTCTCTTTTTTCGCCGGGAATAGTTTGCTCATCGGCAATATCTACAGAAGGCGTTTTCTCACTGCGTATGGTGAGCCCTGAACGAATAAGATAATCGGTTTTATAACCTGCTTCAAGAGCCGCATCTGTAAAGTTTCGCCATTTGTCGTGCGAATAGCCTAACTGAAACTTTTCAATGATGTCTTCTCTAAATCCCCGCTCTTTAAAATAGCTTAAACCAATGGCAATTCCTTCGGGCGATTGATGCAGTTGCTCGGTAAAATATTTTTGTGCAAAAGCCGTAACTAAAAATATACTCTCACGCTCATTGTCGTGTTCAATTTGTTCGGCACTCAGCTCCACTTCCGGAACCTCAATGTTGTATTTTTTAGCCAGGTATTTTAATGCTTCCGGATACGAGAGCGACTCGTGCTCCATGATAAAATTTACTGAGTTTCCCCCTTTGCCACAACCAAAACATTTGTAAATTCCTTTTGCCGGAGAAACAGTAAATGAAGGTGTTTTTTCATTGTGAAAGGGGCAATTACCAAGTAAATTAACACCCCTCCGTTTGAGCGACACAAAATCTCCAACTACCTCTTCTACTCGGGCAGTTTCAAAAATTTTATCGATGGTTTCTTTTGGGATCACGGTTTTTTAAAAGGACGACCAAGGTAAGAAATTTAGTGTGATTTGTAAAGCGAAATTCACAAGTGACAAAAGCGTTCAAAGATATTTTATACATTTGAATTACATTTAATTACATATGTTATGTTGCTTAAATACCAACTTGTACTCACCGTATGCAGTATGCTACTCATGGGAGTTGGAAAAGATGCTTCTTGCCGGGCATCACAATCCCGTAAAGTGCTAATTATTGGCATTGACGGCTGCCGCTCCGATGCTTTGCAGCAAGCAAGTACTCCGTATCTCGATTCACTCATCAGCACAAGCTTATACACCTACGATTCCTGGCATTGCGGTATCACCATTTCGGGCCCTTCATGGTCAAGCATCATGACCGGAACCTGGTGGAATAAACACGGTGTAAAAGCTAATTCGTATGCCAACAGCAGTTTTAATAGCTATCCTTATTTTACGAAACGAGCCAAAGAAATTAAACCCAATTTGCGATGCGTACAAATTTCAGAATGGGAAGCCTTAAATAATTTCGTTTACAACGATGGCATGGATGCCAAAATTCAAACTGCGAATGGAGGCGATTCAACCACTGCGGAAGCCTTGCGCCAATTGGCCGATACCAATCTCGATTGCCTCTTTGCCTATTATGAAGCTGTGGATCGCGAAGGTCACTCCAGCACTTTTAATCCCGGTAATGCACAGTATTTAACAGCAATTGAGTATGCCGATGCCCAAGTGGGAATATTGCTCAATGCACTAAAAATGCGAAGCAATTATGCAAGCGAAGATTGGCTAATTTTAGTAGTAACCGACCATGGAGGAACCGGATTTGTGCATGGAGGAAACTCTTGGGCCGAACGACATATTTGGTTCATTGCATCAGGCAACTCTGTTACTCCACAACAAATCTCAGCCTCCGACCCTGGTACCTATAATTTTTTAGCAACAGGAATCTTTAACTCTACAGGTGTAAACAAAAATTTGATGAAACAATCACCTGTGCATACCGATGTTGCTGTTACTGCCTTGCATCATTTAATTTACGATTCAGGCATTCAACCCGAAACATATACAGCCTGGAAACTAGATGGAAAGTCTTGGCTCACCAATACGATTAATGTTAATTCCATAGCGGCCAACAATAGCTTTTTGGTATTTCCGAATCCCTCACACGACATCTTTACTGTGAAATTATTAAACACCAATTCTTCGAAGCAAAAGCTTTTTGTGCATGACTTACTCGGAAGGGAAATTATGCAAAACAATATTCCCTCCGGAACAAGCAGTTTCACTGTAGATTTAAGTAATTTTTCACCGGGAACATACTTTCTTAAACTGGTTAATGGAAGTAAAACCCTTGTCAAAAAAATTGAACTTATTGAGTAAAAAATACTACTTTCTACAAACTTAAATTCTCCTATTTTTAAAAAGAGGAGCAATGATTTTAACGAAAGATCACAGATTAACTAAGCACTGTTTGCTTCAACAATTTCGCCTTAACAGATATAACGCAACTCTTTAAAATACACTCCTAAAGAGAACAGTAGTGCAATACAAAATAAAAAGCGGTGTTCCATTCCAGGAGCACCGCTTTTTAAATGAGTTATACTAAATATTAAGCTTTTACCAATCCAAGCTTTTGCTTCAATCGCATTGCTAATAAATACATCGCAGGAACTAAAATCAGCGTTAAAAAGGTTGCGAAACTCAAACCAAAAATCATGGTCCAGCTCAATGGTCCCCAAAACGCAACACTGTCTCCTCCAAAGAAAATATGCGGATTAAACTCCGTGAATAAGGTCACAAAATCGATGTTTAATCCTACCGCCAAAGGAATCAAGCCAAGTATAGTTGCCGATGCAGTTAAAATTACCGGCGTCATCCTGGTTCGGCCGGCCTCTATAATTGCGGCATTCAACTCCATTCCTTGCTCCATAAGCAAATCGGTAAACTCAACCAACAATATCCCGTTACGCACCACAATTCCCGCTAAGGCAACAATACCAATACCGGTCATGATAATTGAAATTTGCATATTAAAAATCGACATACCTAGCAATACACCAATAACGCTAAATAAAATCTCACTCAAAATAATTAGCGGTCGGCTAATCGAATTAAATTGCATCACCAGAATCAAAAATATTAGGCCCAAAGAGGTCATTAAGGCAGCTCCTAAAAATGCTCCTGTTTCTTTTTGTTCCTGTTGTTCCCCGGTCATGTCAATACTAATTCCAGAAGGAATGCTAAATCGTGCTACAGCATCTTGC
Organism: Bacteroidetes bacterium UBA4408; assembly: GCA_002389785.1. Classification (GTDB taxonomy): domain Bacteria; phylum Bacteroidota; class Bacteroidia; order UBA4408; family UBA4408; genus UBA4408. The sequence goes on along the minus strand of DGQS01000223.1, from coordinate 1,508 downwards.
ACCTTACCAACTACTTCATTTGGATTCGCACTACTCAATACATTGCTCGATAAAGTAACAATGCGTTTTTGATTTTTACGTTTTATTCCTCCAAAGGTATTGTCGTAATGTATTTTCGCAACCGAAGCCAGTGGTACCTGACGAATCATACCACCCATATTCATATCGCGGTAAGTAATTTTTAAATTCATCAACACATCAATGTTGTTGCGTTGATCTTCCTTGTAGCGCAACTGTATAGGGTATTCGTCATTGGCATCTCTAAATTTGCTTACTTCTGCACCAAATACTGCGTTGCGAATTTCACCACCAATTTGAGCAGTGCTAATCCCTTCACGATTTGCTCGTTCTCTGTCAATGTCAACCACAATTTCCGGCTTGTTATTTTGTATGTCAGATTTTAATTCTTCCACACCCGGTATTTGCAATGAATCAAGGTAAAGTTTCAATCGCTTCGAAACTTGTATTAAATCGGTAAGATCATCACCGGTAATTTCAATACTCACAGGCTTCCCTACCGGTGGACCTGCTGCTTCTTTATCAACAGTAATTTCAGCCCCAGGAATTCCTTTTACTGCTTCTCGTATTTTGTCTAAATAAACACTGGTAGACGCACCGTTTCGATGTGCAAACTCCACAAAGGCAACCGAAACCTTACCTTTATTTGGGGCGGTGCTTCTATCGCCATCATTGGGATCGGTAGCACCCACAGCAACGTTTGAAATAATGGATTCAACTATCGGATTGGGTTTACCATCCGGTTCCATTACCTTGTAAACACGATCCTCTACAATACGCGTAATTGAATCGGTATATTCTACATTTGTTCCTACCGGTAAATTAATATACGTATACACAAAGTTTGGATCGCTGTTTGGAAAAAATACCACTTTAGGCTTGACAATTCCGGTTAACACAAAACTAAATATCAATAATCCCACTGTTCCAACCAACAACCAAATAGGGCGTCGACCTTGTAAGGCACGGCTTAGTATGCGAGCATAACGATCTTGAATTGCCGGCCAAACTTTAGTTTGAAAGTTCAAAATTACCTTGGTGAACACAAAGCGATTCAATAAAATTAAGCCATATAGGAATAGAATAAAGTTACCCATTCCAAAGTTGCCACTTATATAAAACAGCAATGCAACAGCCGCAAATATAACCCCGGTAATTTTTAAACCTTTGTTCTTTTTAGCTTTAACTAAAGGATCGTTATCATCCTGATGTGGCTTCATAAACTGTACAGCAAAAACCGGATTAATCAGATAAGCTACCACCAGCGATGCGAGTAGTGTTACAATAAGTGTCACCGGTAAAAAAAACATGAACTTACCTATTATCCCTTTCCAAAAGGCTAATGGAATAAAAGGTGCAAGTGTGGTTAAGGTACCCGAAAGCACCGGTAAAAATATTTCGCCCGCAGCAATTTTTGCTGCTTGTTTTATGGGTACTTTTCCATTGTCGAAAATTCGATGCGTGTTTTCAATTACCACAATTGCATCATC
>DGQS01000017.1 GCA_002389785.1 Bacteroidetes bacterium UBA4408 | reverse complement strand
TGAAATAATTTCCATGCAATTTGAAAAGCTATTGCTGTTTTTCCTGTACCTGTTGCAAGGGTTAATAAAATACGTTGCTTATTATTTGCAATGGCTTCGATGGTATTACGGACTGCAATTTCTTGATAATAACGCAATTGCCATGTGCCGCTTTTATCTTCAAAGGGAACTTCGGCAAATTTTAATCGCCATTCGTTGATTGGTTTGTAAACTGTGATTGCTCCTGTAGATTCTCCGACAGGGTAGGTTTTATTCCATAATTCTTCAGGACTAAGGTAATTGTCTACTAAACTTTCTGCACCTGTTTTCATGCAGATGCTGTATATCTCCTTGCCGTTGGTTGAGTAAGTAGTTTCTAATTTTAATTTCTCAGCATATTGCTTGGTTTGTGCAACACCTTCACCAACATTTAAATCATCACTTTTGGCTTCAATCACAGCCAATTTTATGCCTTTGTAAACCAATACGTAATCGGCAATAATTTTTTTAGACCGTGTGCCACCAGTTTGTATTTTACCAGCAGTGATGTTGTATTCACGAAGTATTTTTGAACCTTCTACAATTCCCCAACCACAAGTCTTTAACTTAGGGTCTATGAGTTCTGCTCTTGTTTCTGCTTCGTTCATTTGATTTTTCTTAATATGAAGGTTAAAGTGTCCAATTTATCCTTATAAGTTCTTAGAAAAACTTTTTGATGCTTTTCAAGTGCTTCATTGATAATTTTTCGTGTTTCTTCCTCTCCAAAAGCAAAAAGTAAAGCGCCTACTACTTCTCTTCCGTTTTTGTGTAGTTCAATATACTTTTTTAAGTTTTCACTGTCAATCATTAGGCAATGACTTTTGCAGTTTTTAATTCACCACTAAATGCTTTTTGCAAAACTGATTTTTTAAGTTCTTCTAAATCATTTATTTTTTGCTGATAAATGGCTTCTAATTTTTTGGTTTCAGTTGCTAGTGCATCCAATTTTTGTACAATGGTTTGTTGTTCCTCTATAGACTTTGGATAGGAAATTTGATACTTATTTAACTTTTCAATTGTCAATGCACTATATGCAGCCCCAATTGCAAGATTCTTTATTTTTTCAACAAATGCAGTCAATGCAAATTTCAAATAGTTTGTATCTAAACTTTTAAATTCCTTAAACCAGACAATGTTTCCGTCTTTAAAATAGAACTCATCATTATTTTCAATAACCATTATTTCTCCAATTGTTCCAACTGCTGACATTAGCAAATCATTTATTTGAGGGACGCCAAATGATTTTTTAATTTCATTGTATCTTTCTCTTGAAATGAATAATTCTAAGGTGATATTTTTGCCATTTGACAATTCTTTAATTTCCTTTGTTCTGTAAAATGGAACACCATCTTTTACATACTCGCTTTTATAAATTCGTTTACTTGAAGTGATTGTTCCTAAATCGTCCAAGCATTTCGTTTCCCAGTTTTTATTTCCCTGCTCAAAAACACCTTGCAAATAACTTTCAAAAAGTTCTTTCGCATTTTTGAGGTTCTGCTCGGCATTGGCTTTTGCTTTGGCTATGGCGGCAAAGGCTTCATCTAATATGGCTACAATACGTTTTTGTTCGGGAAGGGGTGGAACAAATATTTCACAATTTAGAATATCATCTTTTCTAAGATTGCTTTGATTTTCACCATTATCAAAACTCAATAAATACTTATTCCTATTCAATTGATAATATAGAAAACGAGTATCAAAGTTATTGGAACGAATAACGCAGATACGCTGATTTAAGGTATAAGTATCTTCCTTATCAACTACAAAACATTTTGCTAAAGTTTTACCATTAGGAACATCACTCATAACCATCACTATGTCATTAACAAATAATGGCGATAATGCATTGTTTGTTCTTTTGAAGTTTTCGCCCTCACTGGAAACAAACTTTGAATTGATGAGTTTGTATTTTCCGTTTTCATCAATACACCTTTCATGCGCTTGTCCGTTGAAGAAACTACATACATCACCCAATTTTTTTACTTCCCAATTTTTCATATTAGTTCTCTAATTTGAGTTAATATGTGGTTAGTTTCTTCATCTAAGATTTCTATTTCTTCTAAAATTTCTTCTGGAGAACGTAAGACAACTTCATCTTTTTTATTAGGGTTTTTACAAGATAAATCATAGAACTTTGTGTCAACCTTTTTAATATCAACCGTCCATGAATTATCACTATCCTTTTTCGTTTTTTGTAATTCAATAAACTCTACTAAATCTTTTTCGTTTAGTGCATTTGTCTTGCCCAAATTTCGAGCAAGGTTTAATTGGTAAAACCATACCTTTTTAGTGGCAGTACCTTTCTCGAAAAACAGAACTACTGTCTTAACACCCGCACCAGTAAATGTGCCTGCTGGCAAATCCAAAACTGTATGAAGGTTACAACTCTCCAACAGTAACTTTCTTAAGCTAATTGAAGCATTGTCAGTATTGCTTAAAAAAGTGTTTTTTATTATCACACCTGCCTTACCTCCAGCCTTCAACATTTTAATAAAGTGCTGCAAAAAAAGCGATGCGGTTTCGCCCGTTTTAATTGGGAAGTTTTGTTGAACCTCAGCTCTTTCTTTTCCACCAAAGGGAGGATTGGCCAGTATTATATCATAGCGGTCTTTTTCTTGAACATCGGCAAGATTTTCAGTAAGTGTGTTGGTATGAACAATGTTTGGAGCTTCAATTCCATGAAAAATCATGTTCATAGTTCCAATGATATAAGCTAAAGA
>DGQS01000164.1 GCA_002389785.1 Bacteroidetes bacterium UBA4408 | reverse complement strand
AACTTCGCATAAGCTTCTTCATTAAAGCTTTCGTAAAAATAGCCGCGTTCATCTTCAAACACAGTGGGTTGAATTACCAATAAATCTGCAATATCAGTTTCAATAGCGATAGCCATAGGCCGCGTTCGTTTTACGTTTAAATATTTTTTTATACCAAGGCTTGGGTTGGCTTCTTGAATCATCATCGTAATAGCCATACCCATATCCATATCCATACCCATATCCATAACCATAACCCGGATGTATTGAATCGACCCCGTTTAAAATAATGGACAAGTTTTTAATGTTGTGTTCTTTTACGATGTTATTTACATTCTCAAAGAAAAAGCGTTTCGAATAATTTGATCGGAAAATAAAAATCGGATAGTCGGCACGTTTCAGGTTATTTAATCCATCAGATACAATACCTACAGGTGGATTATCGATAATTACAGCATCGTAGGTTTTTTTTAATTCGTCAATTACCTCTTCCATGCGCTTGGTGAGAATTAACTCCGAAGGATTGGGAGGAATTGGTCCTGCAGTGATAAAATCAAGATTTTTAAGTGAACTGAGCTGAATACACTCCTCAATAGAAGTTTTACCAATTAAGATAGTACTCATTCCCTTGTCGTTGGAAGTATTAAATCCAATGTGGATTTTAGGCTTACGCATGTCAAGGTCAATAATAATAACCTTTTTACCGGCATAAGCAATAATACCCCCCAGGTTAATGGATACAAATGTTTTACCTTCACCTGAAATAGAAGAAGTTACTGAGATAACTTTAGGACCAAGAGAATCTGAAATAAATTGCATATTGGTACGCACCGATCTAAAAGCTTCGGCAATACTGGATTTGGGATTTTGATCAACCAATAACTGTGAAATGGGAACTTCTTTTTTGTATTTTGGAATCAATCCCAATATAGCCGCATCGGTGTATTTCATAATGTCGGCGGTAGAAGTCACGTTGTTGTGCATGATGTAACGAATCACTATCAAACTAAGTGAAGCTAAGGTAGCCAGCACAAAGGCAATACCCAATATCATATTGTTGTTAGGAAAAACCGGAAATGAAGGAACGTCAGAATTTTCTAAAATTACGTTTTGTGAAACATAGCCCGCATTTGAAATGGAATACTCCGCTTTCTTGTCCAACAATAGCGTATAAAATTTTTCGTTAATCGAGTACAAGCGGGTTAATCGTGCATATTCAACTTCCTTGGGAGGTAGCGATGAAAATTTTTTCTCCGATTCATCGATTCGGTATTTTAAATTTTGTTGCTTAAAGTCTAACTTTTCTTGTATAGTCCTGATACCATTGTACAATTGCTTGCGTTTTTCTTCAATTTGATCGTCAATAATTTTAATTTGATTGTTACTGTTTGTAGCATCGTACAAGGTAAGTTCACGTTTCGATAATAAATCTTCTAATGGCTTTATTAAATAAGCAAATGTATTGGAATAAGGTGTTCCGGCAAGTATGGCTAATAAATGATATACATCTGGATCTTTATCACGAGCAAGTGCTTTCGCAACTTCATCAATTACCGCTTTGTCTAAACTTAAGTTGAGTGTTTCAATTTCGAAATCACTCATTTGTTTTATATAAGTTTGCGAAAATCGCTCAGGGTCTGATAATTTATTTTCAAGTCGGAATTCCTGAATTTTATTTTCTGTTGTACTCAATTGCTGATAAACTGCATCGAGCTGTTTGTCGATAAATCCAAGAATTTTAGTAGAACTTTGTGCTTTTCGTTCAACATCGTAAGTAATAAATTCAGAAGCAATGGTGTTGGCAATATCACTGCACTTGCGTGGATTGTTATCTTTTACGGTTATACGAATCGTATTCGCATCAGCACTCAGTAATTTTACATTTAAATTGGGACTATAAACAGATGCAATGTTTTCGGGATTATTGATCACAAAGTATTGAATAACCTTGTTAACGATATTTTTATTAGAAACAACTTTTTTAAAATCAATGATTTTTACTCTGAAATCAACTTCGGGTAACTTGTTCCATACATTCGTTTTATAATGTTGGGTAATTTTTTCTCCGGTAGCCGGTGCTAAAAATGAAATTTCAACTTCCGAATACGATAAAAAATCAATAAAGAAGGGCCTTCCGTAAACTGCATCATCTTTCACATAAACTTCAATTACATAGCCGCTCGATACATAGTTTTCGTAAGTTTTAAAGGTTCCTTTATTGTAATAGGAAATTTGAAGCGGAAGTTTTGAAAGCGCCCTGTTTAAAAATACTTTCGACCGCAATAATTCTATTTTACTATCGATTTTTTCTTGTGGTTCAAGAGGATTTGAAACGTTTAAAATGGTACTCGCAGTATTTTCCTGATTAATTTGTATTACCGCAGAGGTTTGATATTCTTCAGTTGAATACCGTACAAATAAATAGGCCGAAATAAGCGCAATGATAAAAAATACCAAAGCCCATGATAAACTTCTTTTTGTAATAAAAAGAAATAAACTCAGGTCAAATTCTTCCTGTATGGTAGAGTTTTTCTTTATCACTGGAAGGTTCTAGAAAAAGTAATGATAATTAGTATGCTTGAGAGTAAACTCACATAAGGAGCTATTTCGGCAACTAAGCTTTTTCCAATACGGGGTACAGGTTCAACATAAATTATGTCGTTTGATTGAAGCGTCATTCCTGCTTTCTTAATTCCTTCAATGGTGCTTAAATCAAATAAAAATACTTGCGGGTTTTTTAATTCACCTCGAAGTAATTTAATCTTATACGCTTTTCCATCATTGGTAATTCCGCCTGCAGTAGCCAAAGCCTGCAACACATTGGTTTCGTCGTTTGCCAGCAACACAATATTTGCTTTATCCGAATTACCGGTAAAAACAAATACTTTTTTATTGGTGATTTTTAGAATTATAAAGGGTTTTACATAATAATCAGCATATTTTTCTTCCAATAAAAATTCTGCTTGTCTCAATGTTAAACCAGCTATCTGAATTCTGCCTAACATGGGTAATTTTACTTTTCCATCAAATTCAACCACATAATCGAGTGACTGATTAATGTTTACCGAATTACTTGCAATGTTTAAGGAGGTTAAATCGATTAGTTTAAAACCATCGTTGGTAAATATCCTAAAATCAATATTATCGTTAGGTTGAATCCTGTATTCGGGAGAAATCGAATCTTGCGGGATATCAAACTTAAAATCTTTCGGGGTTTTCATCATTATATTGGGTCGCAATAACCTGCACGATGAAAGGGTAACTAACAGAATAACAACAACAAACAATCCTTTTTTCATTTTCTACTTGAATTAACGGGCGCAAAATTATCAAAATATAATTAAACCCCTTAATTTTTAGTTAAATGAAAGGCTAAATCCGATAGTCCGACAGAGATTGAAGATAACTGGTTCGCATATCGTTCACCAATCGGGTAAAATGGAATTTATTTTTAACATGTTCCCAGCCTTTTTCAGCCATCGATGCTCGCAAAGCATCATCGTTTACCACCCGGAGCAAATTTTCGGCATATGGCATTAATTCATTGTTTTTGCTTAACAAAGCAGTTTGACCGGGTATCACAACATTTTCGATCCCGCCAACATTGGTCGATACAATGGGTTTATTGGCTGCCTGTGCCTCAATTAAGCTAACCGGTGTTCCTTCGTCAAAGCTGGTAAGGGCAATGATGTCGGATCCGGCACAAACAACGTCAATGTCTTTTAACCAAGACGTAAAGGTGATGAGTTTGAATTCTTTAGCATCTCCATCGGTAAATTCAAGTTGCAACTGCTTCGCTTTTTCTTCAATAGATTTTCGCTCAGCACCATCGCCCACAATCAGAATTCGAATTTTTTTAGAAGTATGTTTACGCACATGATGAATGGCTTCCAAAAACAATCCATGATTTTTAATCATCACCAAACGGCCAATAATTGAAATGACTAATTCGTCCTCTTTTATTCCGTATCGTTTTCTAAAACTGCTTCTTTTTTCAGCCTGATTATCCTGGAACTTTTGTAAATCAAACCCCAAGGGAATTATTAATAATTTATCGGCAGTAAAAATTTGATGTTGATCAACCAGTTCATTCGCTTGCTTTTGACTGATCGCAATTACCTTACTGCTTTTTTTTGCTAGATATTGCTCTACTATTTTATAAAAGGCAGTCTTTAATTTTCCAAAATAAAACGAATTAAAAATATGCCCGTGAAAAGTATGATAAATTACCGGTACTCCACAAGATATTGCTGCCAAACGTCCCAATGCTCCGGCTTTAGCAGCATGAGTATGCACTATATCAGGTTTAAATTCGCGGATAATTTGTTTTAGTTTTTTATAGGCTTTATAATCGTTCAATAAATTAATTTCACGCCGCATTTCAGGAAGTATCAGCGGTTTTAAACCAAGGTTCTCAACAATGTATTCCGAACCTTCTTCGCTTTCGTCTTTGGTTCCTCCCACCAACAAGGTTTCAAATTCGGGAGCCAGGTACTTACTTAAATAAGCCACATTGTAAGTTGGACCTCCCAAGTTGAAACGATTGGTAATTCTTAATATTCGGGGCATTTTATATTATGACTTTATATATTTTTTATACCAGTTTTGAAATACAATCAATGCCCAAATGCGCGCCACACTGTCGCCCGGATCGGATGAAGCTAATTTCAATTTCAACCGGATTACTTCAGCCGGATTAATCAATTTTTGCGCTTCCAAATAATTCTCATCCAATAATTCATCAATGGTACTTTTTAATTCGGTTCTGAACCAAGTGAGCAAAGGTACTTCAAATCCTTGCTTGTTGCGGCTGTACAATTCATCCGGTAAATGAGTACGAAACGCATCTTTCACAATTTTTTTTCGTTGTTGCTCATCAATTTTGAATTGTGAAGGAAGTTTAAAAGCAAAATCTACCACGTTGTAATCTAAAAATGGAGTGCGCACTTCCAAACTGTTTGCCATGCTCATTAAATCAACCTTAGTAAGCATGTCGTTTACCAGCACCAGTTCCATGTCGCTCAATAATATTGAGTTCATATTGTCCTGAACGTGACGCAGGAGATACGATTTCCGCTTTTCTGCTTCATCACTCAGAAAGTTGGACTGTATTTCCGGATGTAATAAATTAAAACTTTGGTTACCACTGGTAAAGCCTGCCCAACGCCAATATCGTTCGGCAGGGGATAAATTGAGTCCTTCGCTGTATTTCTCTAATTTTCGAACACTGTTTCCAAGCTTCGAATTGCGCGATTTTGGAAGTGCCTTCCAAAGCCACCGGCTATGCTTCAGTGCAGTATTTAGGGTACTATGTTGGGAGGAATTAAAAGCTGCATAGTGTTTATTGTAACCGGCAAAGAGTTCATCGGCTCCGTCTCCCGAAAGCGCTACAGTAACTTTTTTGCGGGTTTCTTTACTCAAAATATATACTGCCAATGCCGACGAATCAGCGAATGGTTCGTCGAGGTAATCTAAGGCACCCTGCAGATGTTCGAATAAGTCGGAGTTGCTTAAAGAAAATACACTGTGATTGGTAGCATATTTTTTAGCTACTAAAAGTGCATAATGCGTTTCATCAAACAATGGTTCATCCTTAAAACCAATTGAAAAAGTTGCGAGGTGCTTGGTTTGTTTGGCAGCCAATGCAGTAATTACCGACGAATCTATTCCGCCGCTTAGAAAGCAACCTAAAGGAACATCAGATATCATGCGTAAGCGCACCGATTCTTCCATGAGTTCAACCAGTTTCGTTTTCGCATTTTCATAATTGCTTACTTGTGCTGAAGTTGTTGAACGATCTTCAATGTGATAGTAAACTTGTTCCTCAAGTTGATTTTGTTTCAGAAAAAAATAGGTGCCGGGAGTTAACTTTTTTACTTGTTTGAAAATACTGTGCGGTGCAGGGATATAGTTAAGATGCAAATAATGCTGTAGCGAAACAGTATCAATTTCTTTTGGAATATTCAGCTTTAAGAGGGCTTTTAATTCGGAAGCAAAAACAAGACTTTCACCATCATAATAATAAACTAACGGCTTTACACCCATTCGATCGCGTGCAATAAAAAGGGTATTTTCATTTTTGTCGTAAATGGCAAGTGCAAAAAATCCATTTACTTTCTTTAGGCAGTCGGGACCTTCCTCAATGTAAAGTTGTAACAATACTTCGGTATCGCTGTGTGAGCGAAAATTAAATCCTTTATCCTGTAATCGTTTTCGGTGTTCGAGGTAATTAAAAAACTCCCCATTAAAAATTATGGTATATCGTCCTGAATTATCGGTGAATGGTTGTGCCGCATCGTTACTGGTATCAATAATTGAAAGCCGCGTATGTCCCAATGCTACTTGCTTGTGCGCAAATACACCTTGCCCATCAGGGCCACGCATGCTCAAACTTTGAACAGCTTTTAAAAATTGGTCATTTTTTGGGGCCTCTCCTTTAAAGCTATAGGCACCAACGATTCCGCACATGCATTAATTATTTTACGGCGAAAGTAAGTATTTCACCAACGCTTCTTATTTTTATTCTACGAATGAAACTGAAAAAATGCTTAGTGTTTGGCTAAATTCATAGCCAAATTTTCGCAAGCTAAATCCAACAAATGGTATACTTTTTCAAAACCTTCTTCTCCACCGAAATATGGATCGGGTACTTCTAAATCGGTGCGGGGATACAATTCATTTAAAATAAGGTTTACCTTTTTTTTATGTTCGGTGCTGCGTGCCATTCCAATTACATTTTTATAATTGGAAGTATCCATTACATAAATCAAATCAAATTTTTCAAAGTCGCTTTGTGTAAATTGACGTGCTACCAACGATGAAATATCAACCTGGTGTTTTAACCCATTTGCAATGCTTCTGCTATCGGGATGTTGGCCCACGTGGTTGGCAATTGTTCCGGCCGAATCAACTAGTGCATTCAGTTTGTACTTCTCAATTTTTTGGCGCATAATACCTTCCGCTAGGGGCGATCGGCAAATGTTTCCAAGGCATACCATCAGTATTTTAAGTTGCATGTTTGTTGACGAATAAATGCAAAAAGAGTTAATAAGATTTCGCTTATTAACTCTTTTTGCAAGGAGTTAGTTTGGAATTAGATTACACTGATTTTTTTCTCTAGTTCAGTGATATAGGTTTTAAAGCGTTTATCGGTATCAATCAAATTATTTACTGTGCGGCAAGCATGTAAAACGGTTGCGTGGTCTTTATTTCCACACTGCATACCAATGCTGGCCAATGATGATTTGGTCATGCTTTTTGAAAAGTACATGGCTATTTGACGTGCCTGAACAACTTCGCGTTTGCGGGTTTTAGATTTTAATAATTCAATTGGTAAATCAAAATAATCAGAAACCACTTTTTGAATATAATCAATGGATACTTCGCGTGCAGTATTTTTTACAAACTTGTCAATCATTGATTTGGCAAGTTCAAGCGTAATTGCTTTTTTGTTCATACTTGATTGAGCAAGTAAGGAAATTAATGCTCCTTCAAGTTCGCGTATATTGGTGGTGATGCTATACGCAAGGTATTCAATCACTTCCTTTGGCATGTCAATTCCATCGGCATAGATTTTCTTTTCCAAAATTGCGATACGTGTTTCCAAATCAGGCGATTGTAAATCAGCTGACAATCCCCACTTAAAGCGCGAAAGTAAGCGCTGTTCAACACCTTGCATTTCAACCGGAGGTTTGTCGGAGGTAAGCACAATTTGTTTACCGTTTTGATGCAAGTGATTAAAAATGTGGAAGAAAATAT
>DGQS01000069.1 GCA_002389785.1 Bacteroidetes bacterium UBA4408 | reverse complement strand
AGCGGCTAAATCCTTAGGGTATGGACATAGAAGAATTTTACTTCAACACGGTTTGCGAAATGCCATTGCACCTGCCATAGTAGCAATTGCTTTTGGAATTGCAGGTTGTATTCTTGTTGAATCATCGCTTTCATTTTTAGGAATAGGTTTACCCATCGACACTGTTAGTTGGGGTTCAATGCTAAGTTTGGGTAGAACTCAATTTTCTGCTTGGTGGCTCAGTGTTTTTCCCGGTAGTGCGATTTTTTTATGTGTCATTTGTTTTAATTATTTAGGTGATGCTTTACGTGAATTACTCAACAATACTAGTATAACGGATGTATACAATTGAAAACGAACGCGAAATTTTTAACGACATTTTTGTAGTTGAAGATGCCACCATACACTTTAAGAAAAGTCATTTCAGACGATTACGTATTAAGAAACAGGCAGCTGTAGCTGTATTGGTTTTGAACACCGATACAAATAAATTTATACTTACAAGCCAATTTCGCTATCCTATTGCAGAACAGCACCCGGAACCATTTCTTGAAATTTTAGCCGGTGTAATTGACGAGAATGAATTACCCGATGTAGCGGCCATTCGAGAAGCTGAAGAGGAAATTGGATACAAGATAAAGCCTTCCAACTTACAATTTTTATACAGTTGCTATCCGACTCCCGGATATAGTAGCGAGCTTTTTTATCTTTATTTTGCTACTGTATCGGATGCTGATAAAGTATCAAATGGAGGTGGTTTGCAAAGCGAACACGAAAATATTGAACTAGTAGAACTAGAAAAGGGAGACTTTTACAATCAATTAAAAGAAGGCAAATTAAAAGATGGAAAGACGTATTTAGCAGGCTTATATCACTTGCTGCGCAGCTAGCTTACTACAGCGATATCCCAAACAATGATTGAACGGTCGTCGCCGCAACTAATTAATTGGTTATCGGATTGGCTCCAGAGAAGTTTATTTACAGAATTTACATGCCCTTCATTATTTTCTTTGCTGATGCGAAGCAGAAAATCAAAATTGCTAGCATTCCATAATTTTATTGTTTTGTCGCGACTACCGGTTGCAAAAATATTGAGCTGCGGATGAAACTCGATGGAATAGATTGCATAATTGTGTGCCGGAATAGAAACAAGGCAATTAAACATAGCATCTGCATTTCTTTCCCATACTTTTAAATGAGCATCTTTACCTCCGCTAACCAATAGTTTTCCATTCGGATGAAATCGCACAGCAGTGGTCGAAAATTGATGTGCTACAAAACTTTCCTTTTCTTCCAGATTGGCTAAATCAAAAATGCGTATTGTTCCATCTCCACAAGCAATAGCCAATTCACTTTCATTGGGCGATAAGGATAGATCTCGAATTTTCTCTTGACAAATTTGTACCTGTTTCTTTACCTCTAAATTTTCGGCATCAATAAATGAAACAGAACCGTCGCCACTAGCAACAACTATTAAGTTATGCACCGTAGAATAAATTATATCAAATATAACAGAACGATGATGGATAAATTCTTTTACTACAGATTTAGTTTTCAGCGATAACACAACTAACCAGCCATTGCCGGCACCTGTAATTAATAAATCTTTATTCCTGATAAAACAAACAGCGTACAAACTTTGAGGAAACTGCAATGCAAAAACTGAATGTAATGGTTCATGCAAGGACCAATGTTGCAATTTTTTATCGCTACCACATGAAAAAAAATCAGTTTGTGTGGCTCCTAAACACAGCCCGTACAAAGCTCCTTCAACGCTTCCTGCTTGTATTATTTTAGTTGCTTTAACTTGCATAGTAAATTTAGTTCGCAAAGCTATCCTTATTCCGTTGATTCAAAAAAAATATCCACTCATCGAGCAAAATTGTCAATTCAAAAATATTAACTAACAAAAAGATGTTTTAATACGTAAATTCCCAGCATATAATTGATTACTAACTTAAATACTACGTACTATGAAAAACAACTACCGTTTTTTTCTCTTCGCTTTTTTTGTTTTGGGCTTATCGGCCAAGGCACAACTAAGTTTTACTACTGCAGATAAAACTTCAGTTAGTTCGCAGCCCTACTCCGTAGCAAAAGCTGATTTTAATGCTGACGGAAAAATGGATGTAGTGACGGCTAATTCAGGAAATGCCACTGTATCGGTTTTGTTGGGAAATGGAAATGGAACCTTTGTTGCCGCCAGCTCATTTTCAGTTGGAACACAACCTCAAAGTGTTGCTTGTGCTGATTTTACAAACGATGCCATACCGGATATAGTAACCGCCAATTTTTTGGCCAATACTATTACCTTGTTAGTTGGTACCGGTACAGGTAGTTTTAATGCAGGAGTTAGTTTTGCTTGTGGAAGCTCTCCCACTTTTATTGCGGTAGCAGATTTAAACACCGATGGAAATATGGACGTCGTTACTGTTAACAGTGTATCGAATGATTGCTCTGTACTGTTAGGAACCGGAGCCGGAACATTTGCAGCTGCAGTGGCTTATAGCGCTGGTACCGGACCAACCTGTGTTACAATAGCTGATTTTAATGGTGATACTGACGACGATTTAGCAGTTGCTAATTTTAGTGGGGATAATCTTTCCATTTTACTTGGTACAGGTACAGGCACCTTTGGAGCAGCATCAAGTATAGCAGCATTGGATGGCCCTTATGCGATTGGTTCAGGTGATTTTAATGGTGATACCAATACTGACCTGGCAATCGTTCATGCCTTAGATCCTACTGTATCAAT
>DGQS01000027.1 GCA_002389785.1 Bacteroidetes bacterium UBA4408 | reverse complement strand
TGTTTTTTTTAGTACTGTATAAATTGATTTTAGTGTAGGATAGTTTATTTTAAATGGTTTCATAGTTATTATGATTGATTTGTTTGGTAAGATTTAGCGATGCTTTTTATTGTAATACAGGATGGCTTTCCGAGTGTTTCTTTTGTAAGCTGCTGAATTAACTATACCAATTGTAAAACATGCTGCCCCGCCAATTAAAAATGCACTTGATAGCTTTTTTGCGGATTCAAATTCGTCTCCACTTTTTTTGTTTTCAATAGCATTATTTAAAATAGAGAAACCAATGATGCTAAGTGGAATATCTAAAAATGCTATCCATCTCAGTCCCTTCGCCCTTTTTTCCCAATCTAGTTTTGAATTGATATAAGGATCATTCTTAATTCTTAAAATGCTTTCAATTTCTGTTTTGTTTTTTTTCTCACCCTTGTAAAAGAAATGAGTTCTATCCAAGTAGTATATTTCCGGATTCTCATTTGTGAGTTTTGTTTGATTCAACGTTGATGAAGGATTGTGATTAATTTTTAGGAGCGACTCACTTTTTTCAATAACCTTGTTTTCAATAATGGCAGTGTCTTGCTGACTAGCTCTCTTTTTTCTGTACCATGGTTCTACATAATTGAATTGGTCAATTTTACCATCGGCGTATTTCACTTTTTCAACTTCATATGTATCTACCACAAATTGACTAGTATCTTTCTCTTGTACTTGTTTGTACTTTATATCCAACTCGCTTACTTCGTATACAGTGCCTATTAACAGTGAGGAATTTCGCATAAAAAGTGTGTCCTGCGCATGAATTGAAGAGCTGAAAAGAATAAGTACGGATTGAATTAATTTTTTTGTTTTCATTGTGAATAATTTATTGGTTTGTGACTGCAATACTACAGGCTCAGTTAAGCCTATTCTAATTGCTTTTTGCGCTGCTAAAGTGCGCTTGTATCGAATTCCGCAAATTCAATTTCAAAATATGCAGATTTGTATATGATTTGCATTTTTTGCAAATGAGTTTTGGCTATTTAGTATATATTGCAATAAATTTGAATAACTTTAGTAGGGAATACAAGATTTTATGGCAAAAAAAAATAGTGATACGGCACAAGCACTTTTCATGCAGCGCTTAAAAGAATCGTTGGCTCCAAGTGTTTCTTTAGTTGATTCTTTAGCCGATATATTAGAAGTAAGTAACGATAGTGCTTATAGAAGATTACGAGGTGAAACTGCGCTAAGTATTGAAGAAATTGCAACGATCTGTAAGCATTTTAAAATATCTTTTGATGCGTTTATAAATAATGCAGCAGATGGGCAGGTAAATTTTACCTACCAGCCTTTAAATGGCAATAGTGATTCGTTTGGAAATTATTTGAGGAGCTTAAAGGCTGATTTGAATAATTTAATTAAGTACCCTGATGCGAACATTATATATGCAGCTGAGGATATTCCCGTTTTTCATCATTTTGAACAACCTTTTTTATCGGCTTTTAAAATTTTTTATTGGAATAAATCCTTTCTTAATGATAAAAACCTAGAGAATCAAAAATTCGATGCTTCTTTAATTGATCCTGAACTAATTGAAATTGGGAAGGATATTATTAAGGCATATTCTAAAATACCTTCTGTTGAAATCTGGAGTGATGATACTGTGAACAGTACATTCAAGCAAATTGAATTTTATTGGGAAAGTGGAATATTTAAGAACAAAGCAGATGCATTGGCCATTTGCCATGAATTATACAACATGCTGAATCGAATTAATCGGCAAGCTGAATTAAATTCTAAAATTGCCAAAATCGAAAATTCAATTGAATCAACTAATAATTACACTTTGTATCATAGCGATGTTATGATTGGAAATAACTGTGTACTGGTAAATGCCGGAAATATGAAATCGAGTTATATCTCCTGTTTTAGTTTTAATTCAATGCTCACGACCAATCAGCGGTTTTGCGAAGAAACAGAATTTTGGCTAAAAAATTTAATCCGCAAATCAAACCTAATAAGCGGTGTAGCTGAGAAATTGCGGTATCGTTATTTTAAAAAAATAGATGTACTAACGCAGCAATTAATTGATAAAATTGAAAAAGATTGAATTGACTTTGGTTTTAAAAACTAAATTAATCCCGCCCCCAAAGCCAATGAAAGCAGTATTAGCATAATGGCCACCGTGGTTTGAACAAACTGAATGGTTACTTTTTTTAAAAGTTTGTTGCCAATAAATGCTCCGCTAAAAGCCGCCAAACTTGCACAAACTATTACAGTTAAATAAGAACTCACTTCAGACAGAGAGATTCGGGAAGCATACACCGATAATCTTGTAAAATCTACAAAGCAGGATAAAACCACTGTAGTGGCAACAAAGCTCTCTTTTGATAGTCCACTGCGTATTAAAAATGCACTTCTTAAGGCTCCCTGATTTCCTGAGAGACCACCAAAAAATCCACTTAAAATTCCTCCAAAAGCCATGTGCTTATTTTCAAATTGAAGTTTACTTAAAATAGGGAACAAATCTAAAAGAGCAAAGAGCAATAAGAGCATCGAAACAATGAACTTTGCCGGAAAAACTTGTATGTGCTTTCCAAACGCATCATAGCTAAATAATGGCTCTACCTCGGTTATCTGCACCAATATCCAGGCTCCTGCAAAAGAGGCTATAATCGCAGGAATTCCAAATCGAATTAGCACATTTTTATTAGCGCCTTTACCAACTAATGCTAACTTAAAAAGGTTGTTTAAAAAATGCACAATGCCAGTGAGTGCAATCGCTAAATCCACCGGAAAATAAATCATAAAAACGGGTGTGAGTATGGTTCCCAAACCAAATCCAGAAAAAAAAGTAAGTATAGCTGTAATAAAAGCTACTGCCGAAATAAGTGCAATTTCCATATTGAATTAACGTACCATAATTGTCTACAAGTTTAGTAGTTTTTTTAGCTTACAAAGCAAAAGTTAGCTTACTGTTTAAAAATTAATGGTTAATTTATTTTTGAAGCGTAAAATTTTAGAAAGGGTAAATTTTAATTTCAGCATTCAAACTTTCACGCTCTTTTATTTGCATGGAATTCTTCGTAACTTAGCGGAAATTTTAATGAAAAATAATCAACCAGTTAACGATGAAAAAAAATATTTCTTTACTTCTAACATTTACATGTTGTGTACTTGCCGTGTCTGCACAAATACCGAACTTTAGTTTTGAAAATTGGATCAATAAAGGTGCATACGAAATTCCAACTCAATGGGGAACTTTAAATAATACTACTGCTAGCGATAATGTATTTACAGTTACCAAAGCTAGTCCCGGCAGCCCTGGAAGTTTTTTTATGAAAATTACTTCAAAAACTGTTGGAGCAACGGTAGTTGGAGGAATTGCGGTGTGTGGTGAATTGGATTCCATTAATAAAAGAGCTAAATCAGGTTTTGCCTACAGTGCACAGCCTGCCAGCTTTACAGGAAAATGGCAACACATGATTTTTGGTACTAGTCAGGGTTCTGTAAAAGCCATTCTTACCAAATGGAATGTAGCACTAAACAAGCGCGATACAGTAGCAATTGCTGCAAAAACTTTAACAGGAATGGCAATGAGTTGGGCGAATTTTACCGTAAATTTTGTTTACTTCAACAGCGACACCCCTGATTCATGCATCATCGAATTACGCTCAAGCGGGAATGTACCAACTGATCAGGATTATTTATGGGTGGATAATTTAGGATTTACCGGAATTGCGACTGCAATCAATGAGTTAAATAGTAACCATATGGACTGGTCAGCTTATCCAATTCCCGGGAATGGCAGTATTTTTATAAGATTATCAAATAAAATTGCCACTGCTACAAAACTTGAGCTTACCGATGTTCAAGGTAAGGTTGTGTTAGTCAAAAACCTCGGTACTTTGCTTGGTGAAACCACTCAAAATATCGACATTTCAGGAGTTTCTAAAGGAAGTTACTTTGTAAAAGTTTCGACAGAACAGGGTAGCGATACTAAGAAAATTATCGTTGAATAATTCAATAATATCAGGACAAATGAAAAGATTTGTCACGCTGTTATTTTGTGTACTAGTTTTAAGTGTAACTGCACAAAATACAGTACTTTATATTCCGGATACGCTTACTGGACCAAACTATTCATTAACCATGCACGAGGATAGTGTGCAGTTTTTTCCGGGTTTAGTGTCGCATACCTATGGCTATAACTCAAATAAATACCTGGGTCCAACCTTGATTTTTAATCGTGGTACTGCAATTAATATTACGGTTAATAATCAAATTCAAGATACTACAACCGTGCATTGGCATGGTATTCACGTACCTGCTAACTATGATGGTGGACCTCATTCAGAAATTTTACCTTCAGCCACCTGGAATC
>DGQS01000222.1 GCA_002389785.1 Bacteroidetes bacterium UBA4408 | reverse complement strand
GTATCGTGACAAGTGCAGGTGATATCGCCCTTAAGTCCAATTTAGCCCGAACCGGTTATGATTTAGCCGGTGCAGGAGTAAAAGTAGGGGTAATTTCAAACAGCTATAATACAATTGTTGGTAATCCGGCCGCAACAGATGTTGTTAACGGAGATTTACCGGGTCCTGGAAATCCTCAAAATACTACACCGGTTCAAGTTTTAAAAGATTATCCATACGGTGTTCAAACGGATGAGGGTAGAGCGATGCTGCAAATTGTGCACGATATCGCTCCTAAAGCTGATTTAGCATTTCGCACCGGCTTTATCAGTTCGGGTGACATGGCACAAGGTATTGTGGCATTAAAAAATGCCAATTGCAAGGTAATTGTTGATGACATTACTTTCATTACTGAGCCTTTCTTTCAAGACGGTATTGTTGCGAAGGCCGTTGATAATGTAACTGCTCAGGGGGTTTCTTATTTTTCATCAGCTGGAAATTTTGGCGATAAATCTTACGAGAATAATTTTAATCCGGTTCCGGCACCAAATGGTTTAAGCGGTTTTGCCCACAATTTTGGAGGAGGCGATATTTTTCAAAGTTTAGTTTTAGCTCCCGGAAACTATGTAATTGTTATGCAATGGCAAGATTCAATTTACTCACAAGGGCAAGTTTCTACCGGTACGAATAACGACTTAGACATCTATTTAACTGCTGATAATGGCATAACTTTATTCGGATTTAATCGAAACAATATTAGTGGTGACCCGCTTGAAGTACTAACATTTACTGTTGGTGGTTCAGTTCCTCAAAATGCAAGTATTATGATTACCCGTGCTTCCGGAAACAGCAATGTGCGATTTAAGTACATTATTTTCAGAGGCGAAGGAGTAATTGCCGAACATAATTCTGGAACATCAACCATAGTAGGACAAGCAAATGCTGCAGGCGCAATAGCTGTTGGAGCAGTTTTATATTCAAATACTCCGGCGTATGGAGTTAGTCCGGCAACAGTGGCTTCTTTCTCTTCCATAGGTGGAACGCCGGTGAATGGTGTTGTGCGAAATAAACCGGACATATGTGCACCCAATGGTGGTAATACCACCGTTAATATGGGAGGCGTTAATATTGATTCAGATGCTTTTCCTAATTTCTTCGGTACTTCAGCTTCAGCACCGCATGCGGCAGGAGTTGCAGCTTTGTTACTTGAAGGTAAACAAAAATTTTATAATCAAACGATGACTCCTGTAGAGGTGAAATCTGTTTTACAAAGTACCGCTGATGAAATGTATACTCCTGGTTTTGATGAAAAGTCGGGCTTTGGGCTTACCAATGCCGATGCAGCGATGCGTACTTTTGCAGCACCAACACCGGATA
Source organism: Bacteroidetes bacterium UBA4408 (assembly GCA_002389785.1). GTDB lineage: Bacteria > Bacteroidota > Bacteroidia > UBA4408 > UBA4408 > UBA4408. The sequence continues at coordinate 9,476 of DGQS01000222.1, read as the reverse complement.
TCATTTCACTTGCAATTCCTCAATCAATTACTCCGGGAACTGTAACATTTACTGTTACCGTGGATGGAAATTTTCTTACCTCTAATTCACAAATTATATTTAGAGGCCAACCATTAGCAACTACAGTATTATCAAACAATCAATTACAAGCTACTGTACCGACCTTCTTTGGTAATCCTCCTGTTCAAATTTATAACCCTTCAATAGCCCCAAATACCAATGATGGAGGTTATTCAGATACGCTTTATTTCTTTGGTGCAACTAAGAAGAATGTCGTAGTTAGCTGTCAAAACAAGTCTAAAAAATATGGTGAAGATTTACCGGTGTTTACCTCAACTGTAACCGTGGATGGGCAAGATCCGGCAAGTATTGGATTAAGCTTAGCCGATTTAGGATTATCGGCCATTCAATATAACACACCAGCAACTAGTACTAGCAATGCCGGAATATATTTTATTCGAGCAACTGCACCGGCAACCAACGACATAGGTTTGCAAGAATTGTACAACTACACATTTACAGATGGATTATTATCAATCGAAAAAATGCCACTTGTAATTAAAGCAAAAGATGTGGTACTAACTTATGGAGACCAAATTGATGGATTAAATTTAGATTTTGATTACACCTACGATAATTCAAACATTGCAATTCCAAATCAAACAGCGTTTTTGAATGCCATTGAAACAGATCACAGCTCAACTTTAGTTGATGCAGTAGCTTTAATTGATGATCAAACGGTGGTGAATCAAAGAGGTTTAGTTAATTCAGATTTAACGAATTTGAGTTTCATGGTAAGTCAGAAAGGATTAGTGAATCAACGAGGACTAGTGAATCAAAAGGGATTGGTAAACAATGTTCCTTTCTATGATACCACAAAAGTAATTGATTTAGCGTTATCATCCCTGTTTGGTTATCAAGTTGATTCAGTAAATGCAACCTTGGCAAACGGTAACCCATTGGCCAATCAAAAGGGATTAGTAAATCAAAAAGGATTGGTAAATGGTACAGCTACTGTGAATCAAAAAGGACTAGTAAACGGATCAACCGTAGTTAATAGTACAACTGCTTCCGGAGGTGCTGATGTGGCTGTTATAATTGATGAAGACGATTACACAGCATCTACCGATACTATTTACACTTTCTACTCAATCAACTTAATAACTGGAGTTGGTGCAGGGAATCATTTTATTGTGCCAGGCGTATTTATTACCAATAATTTTGATGTTACCTACGTACCGGGAACTCTAACTATTCTACCAGATACCCTGTTTGTTACTGCCGATAATCAGTCTCCACTTTGTAATAGTCTACCAGCCTTTACTGCAACTATAACCGGATTTGATTATGACGATAGTCCTGCTACTGTTATAAACTCAGGTCCCGACTTTACAATTCTCGACAACCTAAATCAAGTTGTTACAGGTACTCCTGATGGTGGAAATTATTCAATCGTACCTAGTAACGTAACTTTAATTGCACCTCCGAATTATTTTGTAGTCTATAACAATGGATTCTTTACTCAACCTAACTTATTAACTTTAACAGCTACATCAATACAACCACTGTGCTATGGGCAGTTAGGTGCTGTAAATTTAGTAGCCAATGGAGGTACCGGTAATTATGTGTATACAGGTGCAACCACTGATTTAGCTGCTAATACCTATCAATATCAAGTAAGCGATGCTAATGGATGTACTGCCGATGCGGTAGCAACAATTAACGCTGCCCCAAGCGAATTGTTATTGCAGGCAACTGCATCACAGGCATTGTGTTACGGGCAAACAGGTAGTGTAAGTTTAAGTGCTTCCGGTGGAGTGGGCAATTATCAGTACGATGCTACACCAACTGTTAATTTAGTATCTGGAAGTTATACATATACAGTTACTGATGGAAATCAGTGTATTGCTTCTGCCACCGTATTTATTGATCAAGCACCTTCTGCTGTTCAACTTCAGGCGAGTGTAACTCAACCATTGTGCTTTAATGAGTTAGGATCTGTTTCCTTAATTGCAAGTGGAGGAGTTGGTAATTATACTTACAATGCAACTCCGGTTTCAAATTTAAGCGCAGGAACATATGCGTATACAGTTAGTGATGCAAATGGCTGTAACGCTTCAACAACTGCTACAATTAATGCAGCGCCTTCAGAATTAATTTTAACTGCAACTGTTAGCCAACCTGTTTGTTATGGACAATTAGGAAATGTAACTTTAACAGCTAGTGGAGGTACTGGAAATTATACTTACAGTGCCGGTGCTACAACTAATTTAACAGCTGGTAACTACAGTTTTACTGTTAGCGACGATAATGGATGCAGTGCTTCAACTAGTGCCTTAGTAAATCAAGCGCCAAGTCAGCTTTTATTAAGTGCAACTGCGGTGCAACCGGCTTGTTTTGGACAAACCGGAAGCGTAAATCTAACAGCTAGCGGCGGTAGTCCGGCTTATACTTATTCAAACACGGCAACTACTAATTTAGGAACTGGTACTTATTCATATACAGTAACCGATGCCAATGGATGTGCAGCATCAAATTCGGCAAGTATACAAGTACCGAGTGCAATTAATTTAAGTACCTCTAGTACACCTTCAGGTTGTGGAGTAAGTACCGGATCTGCAGCTGTTGTTGCAAGTGGTGGTACACCTGGATATGCTTACACTTGGAGTCCTTCGGGTAAAGTAGGAGCAAATGTTTCTGCCTTAGCATCCGGAAATTATACTGTATCAGTAAATGATGCCAATGGTTGCTTAGCAACAGCTTCTGTAACTGTTGGAGTTTCGGGTTCTGCGCCAGCAAGTCCTGTATGGTATGCAAGCGGTTCTGATGATAATCAGGTTGTGGGTGTTTGTGGAGGAAATTCCTACGAATACGAAATTTTAGCTGTTCCAACTGCAACATCTTATACCTGGTCGGCACCAGCCGGATGCATTATTTCGGATGGATTAGGCCATAGTGGAAATCCATTAACTTTATATGGAGTAAGTTCGAACAATGAATACGAAGTGGATGTATTACTACCATCCGGTTTTGTAAGCGGTGTTATATCAGTATATGCAAGTAATGCTTGTGGTAATGGACCAACCATTAGTAAAACAATTCAATCAAAACCTAATAATGCAGGAGCTATAAGTGGACCAAGCACCAATGTATGTCGTAAAACTGGTCAAGTTTATTCAATAGCTGCTGTATATGGAGCAACTTCGTACCAGTGGACTGTTCCTTCGGGCGTTAGCATAACTTCAAACAACGGAACTTCTATTAAAGTAAGTTTTGGTACTGGTTTTACAAGTTCAGGCGCAATCACGGTGAAGGCTGTAAATTGCTGTGGTTCAAGTACTGCATCGAGTATAACAGTTTATGCAGCGCCAGCGCAACCCGGTGCAATTACTGGAGCTACAACAGTATGTAAGAGTAATGCTTCGGTAACCTATTCAATAGCAGCTGTAAGTGGTGCAAGTTCTTATACGTGGACAATTAGCGGAGGAGCTAGTTTTGTAGGAACTCCAACCGGTACAACTGCCACTGTAAAATATACTTCTGCTACTTCTAGTTCAATAACTTTAACTGTAAAAGCTAAAAATACTTGTGGTTCATCTGCTAGTAAAAGCTTAGCTATAACTATGAATTCAGGATGTCGTACAGTTGCAGGAGGCGATTTAGAGCAAGAGACTCCTAGTTTTGAAAACGAGTTTAAAGTGTTTCCAAATCCATCAACCGGTAGTGTATCTGTTTCGTTTGTTGCCTTTGAAAACAGTTCTTATACGTTCAAAGTTATGGATGTTTTAGGAAATGTGGTTCTGCGTGAAACTGCTGATGTGGTTGAAGGAGAAAATGTTCAAAAATTAAATTTGAATCAATTGGCACAAGGAGTTTATTTAATTCAAATTGAAGACAAAAGCAATGTGGTAAAAACCTTGCGAGTAGCAATTCAATATTAATATCCGATAGGATTAGTCATAAGGCCACTTCCTGAAAATGGGGGTGGCCTTTTTACTTTTAATAATGAATGTTTTGCGAGTGATTATCGATCACTTTAAGTCGATTAAAGATTCTTAAAAGTAATTCTAGTTTAATGAATTTAACTGGAATTGTTGTTTACAACTTTGTAAAACAGGTCGAAAAGTTGAATATTCGTTTACACCTATTTTTATTTTGACAATTAAATATTTTTTCATTACTTGCACCCTAATTACTAAAACAAAAATCATTCTTTGATATGACACTTAAAAAATTACACATCAGGAAATTAGCATTTTTGTTGGCAGTTCCCGCTATAACATTTTATAGCTGTGGTGGTGGCGACAAAGAAAAGAGTAGCGAGGATGTAGTTGCTGTAGACAGTACTAAAACTAACCTTGTGAATGTGAATGGAGCTTTGTTCAGTATTCCTTCACCAATTGAAACCTCACTTTTATTAAAAAAGTTGGGCGCCAATTACACCAAAGACATTTTGAATGCTGCAAGTAAAAGCACAACTTATTCGACCAACTACAAAAAGGCATTAAACCTTGGCGTATACGGTGCTGATTTAGGTTATGTAACAATTTACGAACAACCTCAGGATGCAATCGGATATTTAAAAGTAGTAAAAAAACTAGCAGATGATATCGGGGTTTCAGGTGCATTTGATGCATCCTTAATGAAACGCTTTGAAGGGAATTTAGCAAACAGGGATTCTTTATTAGGTATGACTTCTGCTGCTTACAGAGCTAGTGATTCATATCTTAAAGACAATGAAAGAACAGATGTAAGTGCATTGATAATAGCAGGTGGATGGGTTGAAAGCTTATATTTTACAACGAGTTTAGTTAAAGCAAAACCCAATCAGGAAATTGCCAATCGTATTGGAGAGCAAAAATCTTCACTCGATAATTTAATCAAACTTTTAACTCCTTATTATCAGCAACCTGAATACACCGAATTTGTGGATGCGTTAATCGATTTAGCTTATGATTTTGATGGAATTGAACAAAAATACACCTTTGTTGCTCCCACCACTGATGTAACCAACAAAGTTACAACCATCAATAGTAAATCGGAAGTAGTTATCACAGAAGCACAGTTAAAAGTAATTACTGAAAAAATTAATCACATCCGTAGTTTAATTGTTGGATAATTAGAAATAAATAAAATAAAAGTTCTTTCATCGACTCCCAAGCATTATACAGCTTTCGATATCCTTGCAAGAAATATAAAAATAAACCAAAAAATATGAAAACTATCATTTCAAAAATTGCTTTTATTTTATGTGTGCTGTTGATTAGCAGCAAAGCAAACGCTCAGTGCGATACCATTGCAAATGCCTGTGTAAAAAATTTAACCAATCAGTATATATCAGACGGGCAACAATACAGAGCCCTTTTATTGGATAAGGAAGTTGCTGAATTTCACGCAACTTTTTACGGAGGATCTCAATACAGAATTGCTGCTTGCAGTGGTTTAACCGATGGAAACTTAACTTTTGAATTATACGATAAAGAACGAAATTTATTGTTTAGCAATGCAGACCAAATGAATTCTCCTTATTGGGACTTTAAATTTACCAATACCATGGAGGTTACGATGGAAGCAAAACTAAATAAAACAAGTTCAACATCGGGATGTGCAGTGTTGCTCATTAGTTTTAAACAATAACTGTATTGCAAAGTACTTAAAAGACATTATACCTCGAGTTGTAATGTCTTTTTTTTTTAATTTAATTTAAAAACCACCCAAGCAAATGAGTGAACGAATTCTGAAAGCCCTTATGCAACTTTTCGCAATTATTGCTAAAGTTGATGGTGTTACTAATTCAGGAAGGTACATTGTTCAGTCATTTTTAAAACAGCAACTAAATCAAGAATTAGTTGATGAATATTTAAAACTCTTTGACGAATATGTTGAAAAATTACAAGGTGGCGGAGATAGTGAAAAACGCAAAAAAAAGACCTCGGTAAACTCCGTAAAGGTTTTAAAAATTTGTACCGAGATTAATAAAGAACTCACACAAAAACAAAAGGTCGTAGTGCTAATTCGTTTGATTGAATTTATCAATTCAAATGAGGAAACTTCTGAACAGGAATTAGAGTTTGTAAAAACAGTATCGGAAGTATTTAATATTGAAGACCAAGAGTTTATTCGTTGCTCTACCTTTATCAATAGTAGTAAAAATGAATTTTCGGATTCAAGCAATTTACTACTGATTGATAACAATAAAGAGCATCATGAAAACAGATCACGACATTTATATGTAGAGACTTTAAGCGGTGAAATACGTGTGCTTCAAATTTCCAGCGTAAGCATGTACATTTTACGCTATTTTGGTACTGCTGAATTGTACTTAAATGGACAACTTTTAACGGCTAATAAAGCACATATTTTAACACCCGGAAGCACAATACGAAGTTCTAAAGTATCTCCAATTTATTACAGCGACATTATCAGTTCATTTATGACTGATAAAACAGCCTCAAAAATCGTATTTCAAACCAAAGAACTCGAGTTTAAATTTAAGAACGAAAAAATTGGGTTGCATAAATTTAATATGATTGAAGAATCGGGAACACTCATAGGTATTATGGGTGGCAGTGGAGCCGGTAAATCAACATTATTAAATATTTTAAACGGCAACGACAAGCCTTCCGGTGGAGAAGTTTTAATTAATGGTATAAATATACACACCGAAAAAAATAAAATTGAAGGAGTAATTGGGCACGTTTCTCAAGATGATTTATTGATTGAGCAACTTACGGTTTTTCAAAATCTTTTTTACAACGCTAAACTTTGTTTCGATAATTTAACTGATAAAGAAATTTCTAAAATAGTTCTTGAATTACTCATCAGTATTGGTTTATACGAAACCAGAGATTTAAAAGTAGGAAGCCCTCTTGAAAAAACTATCAGTGGAGGACAACGCAAGCGATTAAATATAGCACTTGAGTTAATTCGTGAACCTTCTGTCTTATTTGTTGATGAGCCTACTTCCGGATTATCATCACGCGACAGTGAAAACATTATGGACTTGCTGAAGGAGCTAGCCCTAAAAGGAAAGTTGGTTTTTGTTGTAATTCATCAACCATCCTCCGAAATTTTTAAAATGTTTGATAAGTTGATTATCCTCGATTTAGGTGGATACGCTATTTACAACGGGAATCCGGTGGAAGCTATAATTTATTTTAAAACGCTGGTAAACCATGTAAATGCTAACGAAAGTGAATGTGTTACCTGTGGAAATGTGAATCCGGAACAAATTTTTAATATCATCGAATCAAAGGTATTAGACGAGTACGGAGATCAGACTCAAACCCGTAAAATATCTCCTAAGGAATGGAATGAATTTTACACTCAAAAACTTGAACCGGATGTGGAATCAGGTTCAGTTGAAACCGAAATTCCTAAAAGTACTTTTCGAATTCCTAATAAAATTAAACAATTCGGAGTGTTTATTCGCCGAGATGTGCTTTCAAAACTAACCAATAAGCAATATTTAATTATTAATTTATTTGAAGCACCCGTTTTAGCTTTAATATTATCTTATTTGGTACGCTATTTCAAAAGCGATGTTTCAAACAAAGCAGGGTATGTGTTTTATGAAAATGAAAACATGCCGGCTTACATGTTTATGAGCGTTGTTGTTGCGTTGTTTATAGGATTAACGGTAAGTGCTGAAGAAATTATTGCCGACCGAAAAATATTAAAACGCGAATCCTTTTTAAATCTAAGCAAAGGCAGCTACCTCTTTTCGAAAGTGAGTATTATGTTTACACTTTCAGCCATTCAAACACTCTCGTTTATACTTATAGGAAATACTATTCTTGGAATTAAAGGAATGTACCTTGATTATTGGTTTGTGTTGTTTACAACTTCCTGTTTTGCCAATATGTTGGGATTAAATATTTCAGCAAGTTTTAATTCAGCAGTTACCATTTATATCCTGATTCCCTTTTTAATTATTCCGCAATTGTTGTTAAGCGGTGTAATTGTGAAGTTCGACAAATTAAATCCTGTAATTACAACACAAGGTACAGTTCCAGTTTCTGGTGAAGTAATGACTTCCCGATGGGCCTTTGAAGCTTTGGCTGTAAATCAGTTTAAGAAGAATGAATTTGAGAAAAATTTCTACATGCTCGATAAGAGTATTAATGTGTACAATTTTAGAAAAGATGATTGGTTAAAAGCATTAAAAGCTAAAGTTGATAATTGCGAAAATATAGTTCTCGATATTAAAGAGCGAAACGATAAAAGTAAAATTGCTGATTTAGAATATGATTTATCCATCTTAAAAAGCGAGTACGAAAAACATAATCAAAAAGACAAGAATAGTCCTGTATTTAAAGCTTTGGATAAGTTAACATTGAAGGATTTTAATCGTGGAATTTCAGGACAACTAAAAGAATACAACAAACAATTAGATAAGTATTTTATACATAACGAAAATATTTATCGAAATAAAAAAGATTCCTTGGTTACTCAGAAAATATTTGAATGGGGTAGTCAAGGACTTACACTTACCCAGCAACAGCTAGATTTATACAAAGGAAAAAAATCTGAAACTACCGAATTAACTGCCTTGCAAAGATTTCAGGAACAACGTCGTCGAAAACTATTAATAGAGAAAGATTCTACGCTCAAAGATAGCTTGTCATCAGTAAGCACTCCGCTTGTAGTTTCTAGTTACACATCAGCTGACAGTGCGATTGTTAGAAAAATAAAAGAGGATGGAGAGAATCGTTTAAACGAATTAAAATCAAATTATGTAAATAAAAGCTTGGATGATTTAGTCACCAATATTCAAGACTTTGATAAGATAGTTGAGGTTGACGGTAAGTTAATTCAACGAAAGAACCCGGTTTATCTTGACCCTCCTAAAAATAGTTTGATAAGAGCGCATTTCTTTGCTCCAAGAAAAAGAGTGTTTGGACAATATTTCGACACCTTTTGGGTAAATATTTCTGTTATCTGGTCAATGTCGTTGCTCCTTGCTTTTACCTTGTATTTCGATGTGTTGAAAAAGTTAATGGATTTTTTTGGTGACTTCAGCAGTCGATTTAAATTCTTGAAAAAGAAATAATCAAGCATTATTATATTAATTAATTAAGCTGTAATCTGAATAGAATTACAGCTTTTTTATTTTTAATACAATAGTTGACTATATTTGTTGAAGCACATAAATATGAAACAGCTATTCATTCTTTTATTTCCAATTATAGTGTTAAGTCAGGGCTTAGGCGTAGTTAAAGCCCAGGATGCTGCAACAGATAGTTTGAAAAGATTGGTGGATACTGCCCCTTCGGATACTGATAAAGTAAAAGCCATGATTTCTCTTGGTCGAAATTATTTTAGTTCGGCGCCGGAATTGGCGATAAAAACTTGCAACGATGCTCGTGCTTTGGCCGAAAAAATAAATTACAAAAGAGGTATCGCTTTAGCATTAAAAAATTCGGGAATTGGTTATTACAACCAAAGCAAATATGTAGAAGCTCTCAATGATTGGG
>DGQS01000056.1 GCA_002389785.1 Bacteroidetes bacterium UBA4408 | reverse complement strand
AAAGCACTCTTGTTTGGATGAGCTTTTAAACCACTGTTGTAATGTTCCACAACAGCTTCTAAAGTAGCCAAACTACCATCGTGCATGTAAGGTGCGGTATGCGCAATATTGCGTAATGAAGGTACTTTAAATTTTCCTACATCACTTTGTTGAAGCGTAATTCTTGCTCTCCCCGAATCGGCGTAATTCAAATACAGGCCGTTGTTTTTAAAACTATTGTCGGTAAAATTATATTCACCATGACAATGAAAACATTCGCCTTTCTCACCAAAAAATAAATCGTATCCACGTTTTTCGGAAGCATTTAATGCAGACGAATTCGAATTATATTCATAGTCGTCATATCGGGTAGGCTTACTGAACAAAGTTCTTTCATAACAGGCAATTGCTCTAGTAACACTATAAACACTAGCATTATCATCGTAGGCATTTTGAAATGCTATTCTGTAATCTCCAATGCGGTTTAAGCGCGTTACAATTTTGTTGATGTCGAAATCCATTTCATTGTGTGCATCAATGGGTGCCAATACTTGCTGCTCTAAATTTGGAACACCTCCATCCCAAAGCATATAGGGCTGATAGGCAACATTTAATAACGAAGGTGCATTGCGTATACCTTTTAAACTATCAATACCAATAGCTACCGGTAAACCGTCGGTAAAAAATAAATTCTCTTTATGGCAACTTGCACAGCTAATAGTGCTGTCACGCGAAAAAATTGGATCCTGAAATAAGCGCTTACCTAAATTTATTCGGAAGATAGTTGGTTCATTATCGGCCGGTATTGATGGATAGGGAAAACCTAAGGGTATAGATAAACTGATTACTTGCTTTCCCGGAATTTCGCTTACTAAATCCTTATCTTTCTTACAGGATAAATAAAGCAAACTAGGTAATACAATTGCTAAAATTCGCAGTTTCATTCTTCCAATTTTTAGATATTTTCCACCGGCAATAAAATCAATTGCCGGTAGAAAATATCGGTGATTTAAATTACTCTATAGTGCTTGCTGTTGCGTAGTTATTTACAAATTTAGTTGCTAAACTCATATTATCCATAGTATGAGTTGAGTTCTCAGTTCGTAAATCAATATTTTGCAAAACTTTTTTCAAATCAAAAACAAGTGCAATTTCCTTTTCAGCTGTTCCACTAACTGTGAAACTACTACTGCTAAAATTAATTGTTCTTTTCATCATATCCATTCCTATGTGAAAAAAGAAAGGACAATCAGCAGGTCCGTTAGCAGCAAGAGTTGTGTCGCACATGCCTTCAACTTTTGCAAAAATATATCCTGAACTCCAACTCCAGTGCATGCTAGGAGTTTGTATTGCCAATGGATTATCGCTCGAATAAACGGTTGGATTGCTATGATTGGTTGCCGAATCTATACCCATCGTATATCGAATTCCTTTGTAATCACCAACCGGTACCATTCCCAATGCATAATCTTGTACACTTGGTTTCACCAACAACACTTTTCCGCTAATTGGAAATTCAGTTCCATCAGCTTTAATTAATACAATTCCGGAAATGTAGTAACGAAAATCAGCAAGTATAAACTTGCGTCCCGAAGCTTGTGCAAATGTGCTGGTATAATCAGCCAACTGATTGCCAACTTGAGTATGAATGTGCAACTTCAAATTTTGCTCAGTTGCTGAAGGTTCAATTGTTTCATCATCTTTATCTTTTTTACAAGAGCTGACTAAAAAAATTACTGAACTGATAAGGAGAATTGAAGCGACTATTTTTTTTGTTTTCATTTTTTTTAGATTATTTTTTTTGTTTTTTACTCAATATTTAAGAATTGATAACATAACTCAAACCCACTATAAATCGATAGTTCATATGGGGTTGAGTGCCATTTAATTTTTGTAATGTTGGCAAATGAAAGGCTGTGGAAAGTGAAATTTTACGGTAATAAAAATCCAAACCACTGTGGGCTAAAATCAAATTTCCACCCGATTTTTCAAGATTACTACCTTGGTAATTCGTCATCCCTGCTTGTTCAAAATATACACCCAAGGAAGGATAAATCGAGATCTTACCTTTCATAAATTCTCTGTACACCGATGCATTGGCATTCCATCGATTCGAATTTTTAAATCCATGTTTGTCTTCTGTTGTTATCATATACGACAAATTTATATTTACACCTATTGCTTTATACTTTGCTAAATAGGTTAAATTAGGTAATACATCCCAACTTCCGGTACCCGGTTGATGCGATTTTTCTAAGGGGTCTATCGTTGCATCAAAATGCGATTTACCTAAAGGGAATTTTACTCCGGCACCAAGTAGCATGCGTTGTTGAAGTGCTGTACTATCCCATCCGTTACTATTAAACAATTGAAATTTTGCCAGGAACAAGGGATCACCCATGCCCGAAATTTTGCTGCTCTTTTCAACGGCTGTTTGTTCCGTTTGTAAGGCAGTATGGTCGGCATGACTAATTCGAGCAGTACTTACAGGAACAGTAGTAAAGGACCGATATGCATTGTCGCTCATGGTTTCGGAATTTAGAATGTACGGTATAAACAATTGCATTTGTAACTTTTGCACAGGATAATACTGTGCTTGTATTTCATACGTTGAACGGTTTTCTTCAAAATCGCGTGTGGTTAAATTATATTTTTCCAATTCTGTAGACTCCATGTGAGAGCCATTATAATTTGAACTAGTAGCGCGCAAACCAATACTGTTTTTTTTGTAATGAGGATTAATTCCTAAATAACAATTACAAAAGTCACAGGCTGTTGCAACCACACTCCACACCAATAATGAGTACACTACCAGTAGTTTTCTCATAAGTTGATATTAGTAAAGGTTAATAAAAAGAATAATGGATTATTTTCCAGTATTCAGATAAGTCATTTAACCTATACGGTGGGTGGATGAAAAACAGCTAATAATACTAGTTGTTCATGAAAAGTTGAAGTTGTAAATGTAGGTTGAACTAACTGGTAATTTCTATCTTGTAGAATGCTAGTTGTAAAGTCTTGAAAATATTGAAGATTATCTGTCTTGTTTTTTAATGGCGATGCAGGATTCTCTTTTCGTTGTTCGTCTTGTTTTAACTGCTTGCGCAAATGACATTGTCCATGACATTTTAATTTCGGCTTTGTTTTATTTTCACAATATTTAGCTGTAATGGACGCTTTATTGTAGTGGTAATGCGCAAGCAAGAATGCGCTACTTAAACTTTGCAGCACTATTCCCACTAAAATCACAACACTTACAAAACGAAACATGAGGGTATTAATATTTGACAAAAGTACGAATCAGCTATTATCTAAAAGTGATAGATATCATGAAATACTAGCTAATTATTTATTTAACGATCCAATAACTAAGCGCAATCCATACCAATCCCTTAAGAAGGAAAAAGAAAAACCCAACCCAGCCGATGCGTTTTAACCAGGCTAAAATTGATGCACGTTTTACAGGTGATTTATCGGTCATAAAAAGAAATTGCTGTAACGAAACTATCAAAAACAAAATTATCAATTCATTTATACAAAAACTAACCTCAACAATTCTTACTTTTACTCTATTGAATAAAAATTAGAAACAATAATAAAGCCTTAAACAGCTGAAGATACCAGTTAAAAATCGGCAAAAGAATTCTATACTATGAAAATTCGAATTAAAGGAAATTCCGTTCGTTTGAGACTTTCCAAAACTGAAATCGACAAATTTGCAAGTCTCGGATACCTCGAAGAAAGTACCGAATTTGGAACAGCTAAATTTACTTATGCTTTGGCATCCAGTGCTGATGCAAGTGAATTATGCGCTGATTTTAATCATCAAAAAATCACCGTTTATGTGCCTACTAATGTGCAGCAAGAATGGGTAAGCACCGATAGAGTTGGATTTGAAAACAAACAAAGAATAGCAGAAAATAAAACACTATTTATTTTAATTGAAAAAGATTTTGTGTGCCTTGATAATACTTTCGAAGACCAATCTGATAATTATCCGAATCCTAATGCAGTTTGCTAAACTATGAGTGAAGAAAAAGAACAGGTACATGCTGAAAATCCGGAAAAATTTACCGGTCTCAAATTAACTGCTCCTAAAACTGTAGCTGCAGGAATTCCTGCCGTAATTTCGAGTGCCGAGCATATTTTTAGTGAAATGAGCGTAACTCGCGGATTAAAAGCCCTTGCCAAACTCAATCAAAAAGATGGTTACGATTGCCCCGGTTGCGCCTGGCCCGATCCCGACGACGAACGTTCAGGTATAGCCGAATATTGTGAAAATGGGGCAAAAGCAATTGCAGAAGAAGCTACTTCAAAAAAACTTACTGCCGATTTTTTCGCTGCAAATTCGGTTGCCGAATTATCACAACTCGACGATTATCAAATTGGTAAAAAAGGCCGTGTTGCCCAGCCGATGTTTCTTGCCAAAGGTGCAAATCACTACACAGAAATTAGCTGGAACGATGCTTTTCAAAAAATCGCCATGCATTTAAACTCGCTCAGTTCGCCCGATGAAGCAGTGTTTTATACCAGCGGACGAACCAGCAATGAAGCCGCCTTTTTGTACCAGTTGTTTGTACGCGAATATGGTACCAACAACCTTCCGGATTGCAGCAACATGTGTCACGAAAGCAGTGGTGTTGCTTTAAATGAATCGATTGGAATTGGAAAAGGTTCTGTAAAACTCGAAGATTTTTATGAAGCTGAAGTTATTCTAATTCTCGGACAAAATCCGGGTACCAACCATCCCCGCATGCTTAGCGCTTTGCAAAAAGCCAAAGAAAAAGGTGCTAAAATAATATCGATTAATCCGCTACCCGAAACAGGATTAATCAGCTTTAGCAATCCGCAAACAATTAAAGGAGCACTCGGAATAAAAGCCAAATTAACCGATCTGTTTTTACAAGTTAAACTCAATGGCGACATGGCTTTATTACAAGCTGTTGAACGCTTTCTTTTGCAGGAAGAAGAAAAAAATCCGGGTACCGTTTTCGATTTACCATTTATAGGGCAACATACAGCTGGGTATGCTGAATTTAAAAATCATTTAAGCGGTTTAAATTTAGCACAACTGATTGCCGAAAGCGGAATTTCGGAAGAACAGGTAATAGAATTAGCATCGCTGCTAAAGCACAAAACAAAAATAATTGCCTGCTGGGCAATGGGTTTAACGCAACATAAAAATGCCGTTGACACCATTAAAGAAGTGGTGAATTTATTATTGCTAAAAGGAAGCATTGCAAAACCGGGTGCCGGTACCTGTCCGGTGCGTGGTCACAGCAATGTGCAAGGCGATCGTACCATGGGTATTTATGAAAAGCCATCTGAAGCATTTTTAAAAAACATTCAGAACACCTTTCATTTTGAGCCTCCCAAAAAACACGGCTACGATACGGTGGAGTGCATTCATGCAATGAAAGAAGGCAAGGCAAAAGTGTTTATTGCCATGGGAGGAAATTTTCTTTCGGCAACACCAGATACCACCTACACTGCCGAAGCTTTACAAAATTGTAAACTCACCGTACATGTGAGCACTAAATTAAACAGAAGTCATTTAATACACGGTGAAGAAGCCATCATTTTACCTTGT
>DGQS01000145.1 GCA_002389785.1 Bacteroidetes bacterium UBA4408 | reverse complement strand
AATTATACTATTAAGGCCACAGTTGATGAAGTAACCAACATTATCGACGGTTCTGAAATTTTAGTGTATACCAATAATTCGCCTGATGAATTGCAGGTAGTGTATTTTCATTTATATCAAAATGCATTTCAACCTGATTCCTATTTTGATAAACTGCAGCTTGCGAATGGAGTAAGAGCAAATTGGCGCAATTATGAAGCTCAAAAACTTGGAACCATCATTTCTAAATTGCAACAAAATGGGGTTGATTTAAAATCGGAACTCAATAATACCATTTTAAAAGTATACTTGAACACTCCCATAAAACCCGGCGAAAGCACCAAATTTGAAATCGATTTTTTAACTCATTTTGGAGATGCTGCGGTACGCAGAAGAATGAAAATTGTAAATTCATTTGGTAACAAGCTATATAATGGTAATCATTTTTATCCGCGCATTTCGGTATATGATCGGAAATTTGGTTGGGATACAAACCAACATTTAAATAGAGAGTTTTATGGAGATTTTGGCAGTTTTACGGTTGAACTGAATTTTGCTGCTAACTATATTGTTGAAGCTACCGGAGTATTACAAAACGAATCGGAAGTATTGCCCGATAGTTTGAGAAAGAAACTGGACATAAAAAATTTTAATCATAAACCCTGGAACAGTAAACCTTCGGTAATAATTCCTTACGACCCTTTACAACGCAAAGTGTGGAAATACAAAGCAATAAATGTTCATGACTTTGCATTTACTGCCAGTCCTACCTATCGTTTGGGCGAAACCTATTGGAATGGAATACGTGTTATTGCAGCAGTTCAAGAACCGCATGCTGCACATTGGCAAAACGCTGCAGCATATGCTGCCAAAATTATTGAAAGCAATTCACGTACAGTTGGGATGTATGCTTATCCCAAAATAGTGGTAGCCGATGCCAACGATGGAATGGAGTATCCGATGCTTACACTCGACGGTGGCTATGATCCGAATTACCGGCAACTGTTCTCTCACGAGATAGGCCATAATTGGTTTTTTGCCATGATAGGAAATAATGAAACTTATCGCGCGGCTTTGGATGAAGGATTTACACAGTTTTTAACTGCCTGGGCATTGATTGACATAGATGGTGATACCTTGGTTGAACAATCACCACAATCGAAGTATGTAAAAAAACACAGTGCTCCTACCCTCGCGCTTTATGAACGCGTTTATAAAACTTACATGCGAGATGCAATTGAAAATAATACACGACAACTCAATACCCATTCCGATGATTTTAATGGTGCCTTGCATCAGGGTGGAGGCTATCGTGAGGTGTATTATAAAACTGCTAGTATGTTGTACAATTTAAAATATGTATTGGGCGATAGTTTATTTTTGGCTGCGCTTCAACATTATTTTAATCAATGGAAAATAGCACATCCATATATTGAAGATTTTAGAAATTCGATGATTGAATTTACCCACGTAGATTTGAATTGGTTTTTTGATGAGTGGATTGAAACAACCAAAACAATTGATTACTCAATAAAGTCGATAAAAAAATCGGGAATAAAAAATGAGTATTCCATTCGTTTTAAGCGAAACGAAGAAGCACAAATGCCGATTGATTTTACGGTGTATTCCAAAACACATAAAAAATATGATTTTCATATTCCGAACACCTGGTTTGTGAAAGATACTAAAGCTGAGGTTTTACCCAGTTGGATTGGTTGGGGCAAAAAACTCAATACCACCTATGTGGCAAAGGTTAAAATACCCGATGGAATTAAAAAGGTAGAAATTGACCCAACGCATCGTTTGGCCGATTTTAATATGCTCAACAATAGCTCAAAATTTCCGATTCAGATACAATTTGATCATCAAATCATCAACGATCCGGTATGGGAAAAATATGAATTGTATTACCGACCCGACATTTGGTATAACGCAGTAGATGGTATGAAAGCAGGTATCCATTTTAATGGTAACTATTTAAACAAGAAACATATTTTTGATGCTAATCTTTGGTACAATACCCGTTTGGGAATGCAATACGATGGGAAATTTAAAGAGGTGCATCATCCGGTTTCGTTTCGAATAAATTACAAAACTGCTTTACGCAAACTTGCCAAGCGTTTGAATTTAGTAGCTAATGTGAAATATATCGATGGTTTGCAACAGTTGCTTGGAGGAATTGAAAAATATAGTAGTACCGAAAAGACTCGATTTTTTTTACATTACAAAAGCATGTTCCGCTCTGATAGCAGTGAGTTAGCTTATTTGATTTTTCCCAACGAATGGCAAACTTCAAAATACAACAACAGTATCAACCTGGGAATTAATCACAGTTATGTATACCTGAAAAGCACCGGTACTTTTAATTTAACTGCGCGTAGTTCAGCCTTTTCAAAATCCTATAGTTATAGCACAATTAATTTCACAACAACAAATCTTTTTTATTTTGGAAAATTTAATTTGAGCAGTCGGCTTTTCATTCAGTACACTACAGGAAATGCAGTACCAAATGAGTCGGCACTTTACTTATCGGGAGCTAATCCTGAAGAAATGATGGACAATAAATTTGTTCGATCTACCGGTTTTTTTCCAAATGAATGGTTAGGTTATGGAGAAAGTACGAATCACTTTCACTATGGAGGTGGTTTAAATTTAAGAGGATATTCGGGCTACCAACCGGTGTCATCTACTACACAAAAATATCAACGAAAAATTTACAAAGGTAAAAGTGGAGCATCGCTCAATACTGAATTAAGCTTTGTTCGATTGTTTGCTACTCCTCCGGCTACCATTAAAAATTATGTTGGAATGGATGTGTATCTTTTTGGCGATGCAGGAATAATAGATTATAGCGGTGATTCGGGTGAAATGCTGTTTTCGGAAATACGTTGTGATGCAGGTTTGGGTGTGGCTTTGAAAATAAAAAAATGGGGAGTACTCGAAAAACCTTCTCCACTAATTATTCGATGTGATATTCCTTTTTTCGTGAATCGTCCTTCGTACGCTGAAGATGATTTTTTAAAGCTTAGGTGGATACTGGCTATTGGTAGAGCTTTTTAATTACCGAGTTTAAGTTTGAATTTTGGCTTAACCAAATTCTAACTATTCTACATCAACCACTGTTCATTCCTTTCAGATTATTTTTAAATCGCACTTTGGATAATAAGTTACTAAATCTCTTTTACAAACTTTTAGGATTTCGATAGAGCATCTATTTCAACCTGATGAAAGTTACCTGTATGATATACTAAGTAGTGAATGTTTGCATGCGTAAAGAGCCTGTAAAAAATGAAACAAAATTTTTTTTCAACTTAAAAAAACGCTCAATTTAAAACCACAATTCTTTTATTGCACCATTTATTTTCTATCTTCAATTGAAGTAAATAATAACCTGCAGTTAATCCGGAACAATCAAGTTGAATACAAGTAGTTTCCAATTCACTAACAGGATAACTTTTGCTTAAGAGTTGCTTTCCGTTTAAATTAAGCAGGTTCAATTGAATGGTAGCTGTCAACTGTTTATTAATTGACACATTGATAAGTTTGCTCGAAGGATTAGGAAAAACAAGTATTTCCGGATCACTAAGTTGTTCTCCTTTTTCCACACCCAAAACTCCCGAATAATTAGACAATAATGAAGTTTGTCCGAAATATTCCGAAAGTAAAATCAGGCTATCCTTGCACATCATCATTTTTTGTCCCCATTGATCAGGTCGATAAAACTCTAACGAATGTTTATAATAACCAACCGGCGCAAGCGATGACTTATTGAGTGCAACTACTCCTTGTTGTTGATAATCGAGATAAATACCAAAAGCATCAGCAGCAATAAACTTAGGATTGGGAATAGCTAAGGACATTGTATTCACATAATTTAATTGTGTGCCACCTTGGTAAATGTATTTTCGAAAACCCGGAAAAATACCGTCTACATTGGCATACAAAGTATCGTTATAAAAAGCAATAGCCGTTACATTTTGAAACAATAAGGGTAAGTTCACCAACATTGTTCGAGTTTGTAAATCGTAAATTTGAATAGAGCCATTGTTGGCGATAAAAAGTTTACCATCGCTATTCACTAAAATATCGTTTACTTGCGGAGCAACAAACTGAGTGTCTATGAGTGGTTGCAAAGGATTACTAACATCCAGAATACATATTTTTTTTTGACTTAAGGAGGGTACTTCCACATTTATAGCTTTGGATTGCCAAACTTGTGCATCAAGCCAATCGGTAGTTGTAGGAAGAACATTAATGTCAAGTGCCGCAATTTGATTAAGGGTTTGACTATCGTAAATTCGAAAATCTGCTCCTGTATAAAAATATCCATAAATATAATTTCCATCAGTTGAGAAACTAACACCGTAGCAAAATCCTTGTGCATTGCTTGTATCAATAAGTTGAGGTTGTGTTAAAGAAGCAATGTCAAACAACTTAAATCCATACCCTTCATTGGCAACAACGAGTTTGTTATGGTATTTATCGGCTGATGTATTCCAACCACCTGTAAGAGTATTTCCAAGGTCTTGTTCATTATAAATATTCGAAATATCAAGTGTTTTTATGCCATACCATTCAGAGGCAACATACATTTTGTGTTGATCAATTGCTAAATCAAAATGCCACAAACCTGCATAAATATCGGTAAGCTTATGTTCGTTGGAGAGCACTGTAGCATCGTAAACCAACACATTTCCACTTAAAGGAAATGGCGTTGTGGTATTATAAGCTGCTACACTGGCAACATATACGGTATCGTTTATGATTTGTGCTCTTTGTGGTTGTGCAACAGCTAAATAGGTAATTCCTTTAATGGTATCAATAAAATTAAGTTGAGGTTGATATGGATTAGCGATGGACAAAGAATAAAACAGACCGCGAGGATCTGTGTTAAACCAAGATTCGGTTCCGCCCAAAACATGCAGTAAATTGGTCGACTGCCCAAAAATTACATCCTCCGGATCGCAAAAATTTTGGGGATAAAAAAAATAAGGAATCAAATTGCTTGCATTTAAAAGGTGAATACCTGTTTGCGAATTACTACCATATGCTGTAGTAAATGCCAAGTAATTGCCTTTTACCTCGCATCCTCGAACTAGAGAATTACCCGATTGATACGCAAATTTTTGAAGTAAACTAAGGCTGTTGCCTGCACTCAGAAAAAGTGCCATTTTAGTCTTATAGGACGCAAATATACTGTCCCCTTTAAACGCTATATCGTAAACAGCTTCATTTAAACTATCGGGTTCATATTCGTCAAGAAGTAATGGAAGTGAAGGAGTGCTTAAATCCCACATACTTATACCTGCATGATTGGCTGCTACAAACAATTTACTACCCTTCACCTTTATAGCTGCAATATTACTGGTAAATCGATGCTCAAAAAGTAATGTAAATGGAGGTATTCCGGAAGAGGAATAGACTTGCAGCGTGTTTCCTGCACCTGCATATAAAAAACCATTAGAAGCTGCAATTGCGTAACAAGCAGCACCTGTGGTTGAGGATAAGTAGTTTAAAGAGTTTTGTGCCTTTATCCAATGAAAAGAGCAAAGGCAGAAATAAAAAAACAGTAGTGCATTTTTTCTCATTAAATGCCGATTAAACAACATTTAAAAGTAAAAAATTTTATGAAGTAAAAAGTATTAATTAAAATACTCTTTCATTCGTTCAAAAAAGCTTTTGTCTTTATTAGAAGGACGAGGTTTGAAGTTTTCGGAATGCGCCAATTGCTCCATTATTTTTCGTTCCTCTTTGCTTAAATGTTGCGGAGTCCAAACATTCACATTCACCAATAAATCGCCTTTGTGATAACTGTTGAGTTCGGGTAATCCTTTGCCACGTAAACGTAAAATTTTATTGGCATGCGTGCCGGGATCAATTTTAATTTTTGCTTTTCCTTCTATAGTTGGAACTTCAACAGTAGTTCCTAAAGCTGCGTCAGCAAAACTGATGTATTGTTCGAAATGCAGATTATTACCTTCTCGTTTAAGAAATGGATGTTCCTCTTCTTCAATTACCACTAACAAATCGCCGGCAACACCGCCTCGTGCAGCTGCATTACCTCTACCGTTCACACTTAATTGCATTCCTTCGGCTACCCCTGCAGGTATTTTTATTGCAATGGTATCTTCTGCTTTAACAATTCCATCACCAAAGCAGGTTTTGCATTTATCACTTATTATTTGACCTTCACCACCACATGCCGGACAAGTGGAACTGGTTTGCATTTGTCCTAATATGGTATTCATTACACGGGTGGTTTGTCCGCTTCCACGACAAGTGCTACAAGTATGAAAAGCGGATGCATTTTGTGCTCCTGTTCCTTTACAACTGTTGCAGGAAACAAACTTATTTACTTTAATTTTTTTCTCAATTCCATGAGCTATTTCCTCGAGGTTAAGTTTTACCTTGATGCGTAAATTACTTCCTCTGTTTACTCGTTTACCACCTCTTGAACCACCCCCAAAGCTACTACCGAACACATCTCCAAAATTGCTGAATATGTCTTCCATGTTCATACCCCCAAAACCACCATATCCACCCCCGCCACCGGCACCCATTCCTGAATGTCCGAATTGGTCGTAACGACTTTTCTTTTCGGGATTGCTGAGAACATCGTATGCTTCAGCAGCTTCTTTAAATTTTTCTTCGGCAGCCTTATCCCCCGGATTTTTATCGGGGTGATATTTCATGGCAAGTTTGCGGTACGACTTTTTAATTTCCTGATCATCGGCACCTTTTGCAACACCTAATATTTCGTAATAATCTCTTTTTGCCATAACTATTTTACTTGTTCAATTTCAAAAAAATTAAGCACCAACAACCACTTTCGCGAAACGAATTACTTTTCCGTTTAACAAATATCCTTTTTCAAGTTCGTCAACAACCTTTCCTTTTAATGCATCATCAGGAGCAGCAATATTGGTAATTGCTTCATGAAAATCGGCATCAAATGCTTGTCCTTTGCTATCCATTTCAGTTAAGCCCTTCTGTTGAAGAGCATTTTTAAATTTTTGAAAAATCAACACCATTCCTTCCTTCACAGCTTGCACTTCAGTAGCATTCTCGGCTGCTTTTATTCCTCTTTCAAAATCATCCAACAAAGGCAAAATTGTTTTAAAAATATCCTCGCCTGCGGTTTTACTTAATTCTATTTTTTCTCGGGCGGTGCGCTTTCGGTAATTATCAAATTCACTGTATAAGCGCAAAAATTTATCGTTTGCTTCACTCAATTTTTCTGACAAAACTTCCTCTTCTGTCGCAGCGGATTCAGGTAATTTTTGCTCATTTTGTTCTGTTTCATCTAGGTTAGGTTCAGAAACAGGTACAGAATCATTTACATTTTCGGCCACATTCTCTTTCGTATCGCTCATTTTAAAAATATTTTTCAGTTTTTTTTTCATCCGCTTTTTCAAAAATACAACCACTTTGCTTTACACGTCAAAATGGCATTTTTTTTAAGGAGTGCAAAGATAGTATTATAGGGCGTTTAGCATAATTGAATGTACATTTTTTTTTAGGATTAGAAGTAAAGCGAATTCGCAATTATTGGATTGCATGCATATAAACTAAAAAGACCTCGCTAAAAGCAAGGTCTTTTTAGTAATTTCTGATTTACTTATTTCAATAATTTCTTTAATTCATCATCCAAAGCAGCACCTCGCAGGCCCTTTGCTAAAATTACACCGTTTGCATCCAGTAAAAAATTAGTAGGTATTGAATTTACATTATAAAGACGTGCAGCTTGTGATTGCCAGTAACCTAAATCGCTCACATGGTATTCCCAGCTAAGTTTGTCTTTTGCTATTGCTGCCACCCATGACTCTTTCGACTTATCAAGCGAAACACTATAAACGGTAAATCCCTTTGCATTTTTAAATTTCGAATTTTTGTATGTATTGTAAGTTTTTACAACATTGGGATTTTCCATGCGACACGGTCCGCACCAAGAAGCCCAAAAATCGATCAATACTATTTTACCTTTATTTACTTTTGAGAGCGCATATTCTTTTCCGTCAGGGCTATTGAATTTAAGTTCGGGAGCTTTATTTCCGATGTTTAAACCTGTTTGAGGACTGCCTCCTTTGCCAATAGCAGATATGCCAATACCAATAAACAGTAGAGCCACAACAGCAATTCCTAATTGTATTTTTTTCATGTTAATTCGGTTAAAAAGTAATTATAACAGGCATCAAAAGTACAAAAGAAACTACGAATAAACTGAAGGAGTTGAATTATT
>DGQS01000115.1 GCA_002389785.1 Bacteroidetes bacterium UBA4408 | reverse complement strand
CGCAAAGCGGCCGAGGCAGATCAGCGCCAAAAAGAGGCTGAGGCTGAGGCCCGTGGCGACACCGGCGATGCCCCCGCCGAGGGGGCACCCGCCCCCGCTCCGTGAGCGAACACCTTCAAATGGTCCTGAGCGCCGAGGGGCGTCGAGGAAACTGGGAACTACGTTCCGCTGCCATTGTCTCTCCTGCCGTGGTTGCTGTCGGAAAAACCAGGCGCATCGACACCCACGTTGCCAACGAACTCGCACTCGACTTGAGCGGCCGAGTTTCGGTGGAAACGTGGTTGACCTCGGCGGATGAATCGTTGTACAATCTAACTGTAATTCGGTCAAAGTTTTCCGTGGAGGCTGAACATGCGTAGGTCAACCCGATGGGGTGCTGGTCTCGTCACGGCGCTAGCCGTGGTTCTCGTAAGCTCAATCGCTTTCGCCCAAGATAAGAAAAAGGACGAGGGTTACGGCTACGAGTTCTCGGATGACCCCTTTACCGGAATATTTTGAAGCAAATGATTGATCCATACAGGGCCAAATTGGCCGGCTACACTATTTCGCAAAGTTATCAGTGTATCATCGTAACTGAATCCACCATTGCGAGAAAGATACACTTCAAATTTATCGAATCCATTCTGATTTTTGAAATACCAGAAAGATAAATTCAAACTAGAAAAATTAGTACAATTTAAAAATAAATCGAGCGTCCCAGGTAAACCATTACCTGAAAATGAATGAAAATCGGCAGCACCTCCTCCTGTATGAGGAACTAATGTAAAACCTCCATTAGGAAAACTCCATTGTCCATGGGTAAAACCTTCACTTTGTTTGCGCCATGATTCGTTCCCATTTATTGGGGTATTCAACCAATACAAAGAAGGAACATCGTTATCATCGCAAGCATCTACCCATGACTCAAAACCTTCACTAAAAAGCTGGCCAACTCCCCAATTATTATAGTATGTAGGCTGACGCATAGTAACTAATATTGGAGCTGATGTGCTAGAGGATGAATTACAAGTTACCTGACATTTGTAATAGGTATTTTGATATTGTGTTGTGGTAAGTGTAGTAGCATTTGCTCCTGAAAAATTATTCCAAGAAGTTCCATTCAGCGACCACTGCCACTGTTGACTTAATCCCTGTGCGATATCGGCCCCTTGCAAACTTAGCGTAAATTGAGTAGTTGGGCATACGGTATCTCGAGTACTAGTAGTTGTTCCTGCAATTGGAAGCGCATTGCATGGAGGGGCAGCGTTTATTGTAACGGTGTATTGCTCTAACTCACCAGATAACCAACCGGGTGTGCAAGCATCAGTATCTCCATTCGTTAAACCATCATCACGAATACGAACTCTCAAACCGGTAGTACCGGTTAGTGCTGTAAACGGAATAGTAATAGGAACAATTGCTGCAACATTGGTAGGAGTCGAAAATGCTACCTGCGTCCACTCAGCAGGATCAAATGTATTATTATGGTTATAATCAATCCAAACCGAAACAATAGCGTCATTTGATGTGGTAACACTTAAATTATACGTAACTCCTTGTTGCAACGTAGCAGTGGTACTTCCCGATGCAGGATAAATGTTACATGCATTGGTTCCGGGAACATTTGCACTACAACCAGTTGTGTTATTTAAACTGGTACCAACTAGTGTTACATTTTTAATGTAATTATTCGATCCAACATTACAACTGTTAGTATACAAAGCGCCTGTACCGGTGGGCATGCAATATTGTGCAAAACTTAAATTAACTAATCCAAGGCTTGCTACTAAAATTAATCTAACTACTAATGGTGTAAATTTTTGTTTCATATGGGTTCAATTTTGGTTTAAATGAGCTATCTCAACGATTATTTTTAAAACTTAGTTTTAATATGATTCAGCAAAACATGTAAACAAAGTCAATCACTACACTTATACAGTTTATTTTACTATACTGCTTAACAGTAGTTGAACGAATTTTTTTCAAATTTAGTTATTATTTCTACCATAATTTATACTATTTAAAAAAGAATAAAAAAAGACCTGTTCATAAACTGAACAGGTCTTCTTCATTAAAACTATTATTTACTCACGCACAAAACGTGCTGTATACTTTTCACCGGATTGCTTATCACGAATTGTAATAAAGTACAAGCCGCTTTCCAATTCACGGGTATCAGATTCTAAACTATTTTTACCTGGAGCAACGGTTGCATTGTAATTTTTAACCTAATGCCCGGATATGTCTCGTACCTCAACTTCTACAATACCGGGTTCGGTAACATAAAAGTCGGCATAAATATTTCCGTTAGTAGGATTTGGATGAACTCCTTCAAATTCGATTCGTTTACCTGTTGGAGAATACACTGTAATGATTTCAGAGTAAGAACCTACTCCTTGTTTATCCACACTTCTAAGTCGATAGTAATTAATTCCGGCAAAAGGTTTCGCATCTATCGATTCATATTTCACCAAAACAGAACTATTACCTTGTCCATTAATTTTCGCAATAGATTCAAAATTCTCTCCATCTTTTGAACGTTGTAAATCAAAATATTCGTTGTCTTGCTCACTAGCAGTGAACCAATTCAAAGTATTTACACCATCACTGTTTTTACCTTCGAAGTTAAGTAATTTAACAGCTAATACCCCATTGGCATTAACAGCAGTACCTGATAAAGTTAAACTAAAGAATGCTCTATCAGCTTGTGATTGAGGACCTGAACCATCAACCATTAAAAAATAAGTAGTACCTGCAACAACCGAGTTCCATCGCATGGTAAATTTAGCGGTATTAGTGTTTCCCGTAACCCCGGCAGCTAATGAACTAATGCTATTGCAATAACGATTTACACCTACACCTGCAGTACCAAAAATATTACTAATAAAATCAGCCGGTACCAAAGTCCAAGTTGCTCCTGCGCAACTGTGTGCAGGTAAGGTAGGAACCGGTGATAAAGTGTACATTGCAACTCTAATTCCTTGATTACGCGCAGTTAGGATATTGTCAAAATCCATTTGAAGAGAACCGCTCGCGGTCGGAAAAATACGGTAAAAAATTGGGCGCAAAATCATGTTGGTATTTGGAAGTGCTGCAGTGGTGCAAAATTGATTATTAAGTGGTGTTTCACCAACAGGAGCAACGTTTAACGTAATCGAAAGGTTTACATAGTTAGCAGGTGTTGGTGCTGCAGACACAGTAAACTGAGTAGTTGAATTTATCGCAGTAATGGTGGTTCCTGCAGGGAAAGTATTTGCGCTTCCTATAATTGTTTGATCCAATAATGTACCCACCATTAATCCATCGGTTGTTCCGCCGGCCAGCATGTTTATTGTTGTACCGGTTGAACTAGTATTGGTAACAACTCCTAAGTACTTGCTTACATTAAAATTATCGCCGCAAAGCGGAGCAAATTGGGTACCAATCGTTGGAATTTTTTCACCACACAAACCTATAGGATCGGAGGTTGAACAAATGGTACCGTTGTAATTACCATTTGTATTATCAATATATGCCGGAGGTGTAGGGCAACCCACTTTGCTGGGTACAATTACCCCACAAACCGGCTTTTCATAAATACAAATACTAAATGAGCCTTCAGAGGCAGCTGTAGCACCTTTCCAGAAACGAATGTAATAGGTACCTGCAGGTAATCCGGAGGTAACGATACGTGGCATTGCATCAGCTCCCGGATAGGCAGCAGGAACCTTATCACCTATGGCAGGTAAAGAGGCACTAAAATTTTTAAATGCGGTAGTAGCAGTACCGGTAGCCATAATCGCAGTAGGCAATGGACAGGTTGGTGTTACAGGGCCAGTATAAAGCGACATCGCACCATCTAACAAGGTACCGGCATAACTATCAATCACATAATCCTTTCCTGCTACTGCCACAAATTTAAACCAAACATCGTTTAGTCCGGAGGTACCGGCAATAATAACTGCACCTCCCGCTAAGGCGATGGTGGGTGCAAAGTTCGTCGTAAATGTAGTTGCATTCACAATGGATGCTACTGTAGTTCCTGTAGGAAAGGCTCCGGTACCGGCTGCAACACGTACGGTTTGACCTACAACTAAACCGGTAGTTGAAGTTACTGTAATTGTATTGGTTACGTTGGTAGCTCCAGCAGCAGATTGGTATACCTGACAATCAGCTACAGGGGTAACTGTTTGATACTGATTAGCAGCTGTACTCACACTTCCGACTCCACCGGAAAAACATTTTGATGGGGTAGCTCCTACCGTAGTTGCCGAAAAAGGCACACAACTGGCACCAACAGTTAATGTTGCGGCAGTACATGGTTCGTCGTTAAATTTATCCTTCACACAAATTTGAAAATCAGGAGTTAATGCTGCATCTCCTTCAACGCGTATAAAGTATCTTCTATTAGCTGTAACTGCAAAAGTTGCAGTAGTTGAATTATTTGCATTCAATACACCGCCATTATCCGAACAAATTATGGGTACACCTAAATTACCAGGGCATGTATTCGGTGATCCGGAAACAATAGTAGTTGAGTAGACTTCAAATTGAACACCTCCGGTATTTCCACAAGTTGCAGGCGGACTATTGTCGGTTGAAACTACCATCGTAGTGCTTCCTACTGGTACATCTACATAAAACCAAATATCGTTTTGAGTTGTATTTGCACAACTATTTGTAAAAACTGCATCCGCTAATGCGGTCGATGAGGTAGTACCAAAAATAGTAGTACTAAAGGCATTACATGAAACATCATATGCTAATGGACGCGCAAAACAAGGTCCTCCAACAGTTCCCCCAGCTCCTGTATTACACAATAAGTCGTTTGTTGGAGCTACAACAGCTGGTGGTGGTGTCCAGCGATACAAGGTACCACTTCCCGGAAATACGCAATTACGGTTTTCGGTAGTTCGGCTTGGGTTGCTAACATTATCAACCGCTGTTGCCGTACTTAAAAAATATTGATCACCAACGCAGGAAGTTCGAACTCCAATAGAAGCTGCAACTGTTTGTGTTACCCCTTCAAAACGATAAATCATGTCAATACGGTTACTGGTTTCATATAAAGTAACTTGCATGGAATATGCAGCCGTATTGTAATTGGGCCAGCGAGCAAGATTCAACCATTCTATCACAATTTTACGATTAGGTGCTGTACCACTTCGTTCAATATTGATTTTCCCACTTGCTGAATTGGTAACCCAATCGTCCCAAAGTGGAGCAATCATCGGTAAATACTGTGTAGTAGTCATGTTGTTGATGTACATACTTGGTAAACCGGCACTACCATTATTGCAATTACAAATTGGCGCTACGTTGGCAGCTCCAACACCCGGCGCAGGGCTACAAGCACTAGGAATAGTAGGTGGTCCTAAAACTCCGGCACCTTGCTTCAACATCGAATTAACTGTTACGGTTGTGCCTACAACTGTTCCGGTTCCCAATGTCATAAAACCATCGCAGTTGGCATTAAAGGTAGTATAAGGAGATCCTCCAAAAAGAAAGGTAAAACCTATGGCCGTTTCGCAACTTCCATAGTCATCATTACCCCCATTCATAATAGTAGTTGGGGAACTCAAGTTTACCATCGTACCCGTTGTTGGAGTAACTGTGTAAATAAGTTGCGCCCTTAAAACGGAAGTTCCGCTAAGGAGCAAAATTGCTAAGGCGAGTAAGTTTTTTTTCATAGGTGTGAGAATTAATACACTGATATAAATCCCCTTTCGATTGTAACATTTACTAGTAAATTGAAACGTAATAAAATACAAAAAGGTTATTTTAATTAGCAGCGTAAAAATAATCAATAAATAAGTGAAAAAGAGAATAGTTACTATTTTTTTTCAGCAATTCGACAAATGGTAGAAATAAGGTGTTGGGCTATGAAAATGAACTTATTGTAGCAAATATTTTACAGCCAATTTCGCAAAAAAAATCTAGCGATTATCTACTTTTTGAAAATTCAAAGTCTTTACTAATAATGGCAAATTGTTTCAATTGACCTTGTTCGTTGTAGTTGTTTTTAACTTTTATTGAATTTCCTGAAAGTTTGCCAAGGACTTTAGCACCCATAGCTGCAATATCCCATTTTGATATTTTGCCACTTGGTTTATCGGAATTTTCAATAGATTGATTGGATGCATCGCTTCTTGTAAATTTTTTAATTTTAGCTCTAAGTAGCTCGTTTACACTCAAATAATTTCTTTCTTCGAATTCTAACTGCGCTATATTTACTGATGGAGGTACAACCTGTTCAATTACGGTATTCACCACAATTGGAAGAGCATTAAGTTGGACTTGATCTATCTTATATACACTAATGGGTTGAAGTTCAATTTCTGCAAGACGCTCATTAGGTATGGTTTTTAGTTTATTCTTAGAATTTTTAGGTGCTTCAAAAATTGATGCTTGTTTGGTTGAATTACTTATGATCACCGGATCTTGTTTGGCTATTTTTTGTTTCAAACCTGCAGGTAAAGAATTTGGTGTGATGCTTTGAGTGCGAAGGTTCGGCTGAACTTTTTGACTAAAAAATGAAATCGCGAAAAAGAAAATCAATACGGCAGCTGCTGAACTGATGCTGTAATACACCATTGATAATACCTTATTTGACTTCTTAAGCTTATGCTTTTCAGGATATACCAAGTAAGTCTCAGGTTGAAGTATCGTTTGCTTAAACAAATTTAATTCATTGTTAAAAGCAGCATCCGTTCTAAGTTTTGCTTCAACAATGGATGCGTCACTTTTTGAAATGTTATTTTCAATTAAATCGAGCAGTAAGTTTTGATCGTATATGGCTGGTTGTATAACAGAATTAATAGGCTGCTTCAATTGCTCTTTATAAGGATAAACAAAGGTTTCAGCTTTAATGACTAAACTTTCAGAAAGTATTTCAAATTCTGTTTTAATGTCAGGATTTTGTTCTAAAAAAAGCAATAATTCAGCTACTTCAACCGGTGCTAATTTTTGGTCGAAATAATCAATTAAAAACACTTCGTAATTTGTTCTGTCAATCTGCATTTTACTAAATCACTGCATTTACACTTCCTATGTATTCTTTTAAAAACAATCTAGCTCTATATATATATACTTTTACCTGACTTTCAGACAATCCGGTAATTTCTCCAATTTCTAAATAATTATATCCTTCATAATCGCGCAATAAAATTACCGAGCGTTGAACTTCGGGCAAATGTGATAAGGCCTCGTTTAAAACTTCTTTTAAGTCAGAATAAGACGAGGAACTAGCAGGTATTGCCTGTAGTTTATCTTCCAAGGGACTTTGCTTATTATCGCGACGTAAATGGTCGATCATGGTTCGATAGCCGGCAGTAAACATGTAGGATTTAGCATTACTGCTCGAGACTTCTGATACTTTGAGCCACACTTTCTCAAAAGTATCTTGCACAATATCCTTTGCTTTGTCTTTATCCCTTACATTTTTTAGTATAAAGCGGTAAAGCTTATCGGCATATAAATCTACACAATTGTTAAATTCAGCAATAGTCATTAAAACTTGTGAGTTGGGTGTATGACGCTATCCAAGTTGTAAAAGTTACAGCTAAGTTAATTTTTTTTAGAGCTATTAAAAGCAAAAGTAAACCAAGGCTCTAGAAAGTTGATAAAACAGTAGTTTAAAAAATCAAATAATCAATGGAATTTTACTTCGATAAAGCTTTTGCTCCCTAAATTTATCAGTAATTTTAAAAGCAAGAAATATAGGCTACGGCAAATTAAATTACTTTGATTTTACTAGTAAGAATGCGCAATTCAATTTAATGTTAAGAGCAACTATAAATAAATTTAAATGAACTTGTTGCTAACTCTTTTATTTCCTCAATTCATATAAGCACTTGGTTGTTTCACGAAACAAGCACTGCCTTTTCAAGTTCCTCAAAAATTTTCACTAATCCAAGTGTGTCCATTTTGCAGTATTCGATTAATTTTTGGCGTGTTTCAAGCGCTTTAAACATATCTGTTTCTACTTGTAACTTTTCGAACGCAGCTAATGCGGCTATGCCATTTTTAATGTCAAGCTGATTAAAATGAAGTTCTGGAGCAACAGCAGGCAAAAGAGCTTTCATACTATACGAACCTTTCATAAGGGTACAATAAAAATGCTTCTTTTGAAATGGTTCGGATAAATCTTTGATTCTATTTACAATTCTTTGCAATGCATTTTTATGTTCAGGAAATAAATTCATTGCCTTTGAAAGAATGCGCTTTTCATGTGTTGGGTCAAAAACAACAATATCTCCTTCATTCGATGTGTCAATGATTAATTGCTGAATAAAGCTTTCGAAAGGTTGTACACCGGTTTCTGCTAAAAAGTAACGATGCATACAAGTTGAATGAGGCGAACTTTTGCTGTGAATAGAATAAAGAAATGGCAAATGTTCGTATGGAGATGTGTTTTCGTAAGCTGGGACTGCCGGCATGAAAAATTCGAAATCAAGAAAGGTTAAAGGGTAATTAAAGTTTGCAAGAAATTTTAAAATTTGTTGTTTATCAACATGTATACGATTGGTGACTGCACATTCATATTGAATTCTCTGTTCCTTTGTAAATGAAAAATCAGGGGATAAATCGCTAATTGCTTTTATTCCTTTTGAGAAAAGTTCATATTGATCTTGTTTCGATAATCCATTTAAATAAAAAAT
>DGQS01000208.1 GCA_002389785.1 Bacteroidetes bacterium UBA4408 | reverse complement strand
TTTTAATTTTTTTAAAGCATACATCCCATCTACATTGCTTTGTGTTGCCAAGTAGGTATTTATAAGTTTAATACTTGCTCCGACTAATTTCTCGGATGAGTTTTTTGACGTGATTTTTCCTCTAATACTAAATTGAGCGGTGCATAAAGTTGAATACCCGAATAATAGCACAGTTAAAAAAAGTACGGTTGGATTAATTTTTAATGTTTGCATAGAATACAGTTTTACCTCTTTTAAGAGTAAATAATACTTCAGAAAAAAAGGGGCATCTTTCTGTAAATCTGTCAACCTTCAGTTCCCTGCGTCAGCATTACCTGCATCAGGTTCAATGGGTGTAATCTCAGCCTTGTATCAAGTACAAAGCACCCCTATAAGAATGCTGCAAATGTAAAGAATAAAACATCAACTCATACAAAAAAAAGCGCAAGAAAATTTAACTTTCCTTGCGCATAGTGAAGTTGAGTGGCTAAAGTATTAAGCCAACTTCGATTTTAAATTCAAATCAATTGCATTTAAAAAATCTTCCGTTGTTAAATAGTGTTCTTGTTTAACGGCATTACCATGTATACATACCGCTAAATCCTTCGTCATTTTACCGCTTTCAACCGTTTCAATACAAACTGCCTCTAGGGTTTTACAAAACTTAATTAAATCCTGGTTATTGTCGAGCATTCCTCTAAATGCCAAACCTTGTGTCCAAGCAAAAATACTTGCAATAGGATTAGTGCTGGTTGGTTTACCTTGCTGATGCATTCGGTAATGACGTGTAACAGTTCCATGTGCTGCTTCAGCTTCCATTGTTTTACCATCGGGAGTTACCAAGGTAGAAGTCATTAAACCCAAAGAACCAAAACCTTGTGCAACTGTATCACTTTGTACATCGCCATCGTAATTTTTACAAGCCCAAACAAAATTTCCGTTCCATTTTAAGGCACTGGCAACCATGTCATCAATAAGTCGATGCTCATAAGTAAGACCTAATGCATCCATTTTAGATTTGAATTCAGACTGATAAATTTCTTCGAAAATATCTTTGAAACGTCCGTCGTATTTTTTTAAAATGGTATTTTTAGTAGAAAGATAAAGAGGCCACTTTTTCATAATTGCCTGGTTAAAACAAGAACGGGCAAAACCTTTTATACTTTCGTCGGTATTGTACATGGCAAGCGCAACTCCATCACTTTTGAAATTAAAAACTTCAAAGCTTTGAACCGGACTACCGTCTTCGGGTGTAAAACTAATGGTCAATTTTCCTTTGCCTTTCGTTACAAAATCGGTTGCACGATATTGGTCACCAAAAGCATGACGTCCGATGCAAATTGGAGCGGTCCAATTTGGCACTAAACGAGGAATGTTTTTCATAACGATGGGTTCACGGAAAACTGTACCATCCAGAATATTTCGAATTGTTCCGTTCGGCGATTTCCACATTTGTTTTAGTTTAAATTCGCGCACTCTTTCTTCGTCAGGAGTAATGGTGGCGCATTTAATTCCAACATTGTATTTTTTAATTGCCTCAGCAGCTTCAACAGTTACTTTATCGTCGGTTGCATCACGATGTTCCATTCCCAAATCGTAATACTTAATATCTAATTCAAGGTAAGGGTGAATTAATTTCTCTTTAATAAAAGACCAAATTACGCGGGTCATTTCATCACCATCGAGTTCAACTACAGGGTTGCTTACTTTTATTTTATTCATTGTGTGAGGTATATAATTTATGTGTTTGTAATGTGCTGCGAAATTAAAAAATCTTTACTGGTATTAATAACCAAAAATATCTTTTAAACTAAGAAAGTCCACTCTTCCATATTGCTTTAAAATATTCATATCCAGCGATGATTTATCACCCAGTACCATTATCGTATATTTTTTATTGCTGATGTATTGTTTGCTAAAGGCTTCTAAATCACTAAATGTTAAATCCGCTATTTCGCTGTAAATACTGCTTCGTATATCAAAATCGAGGTCAAGTTTTTTTGCTTTTTCATAATTAAAAAGTACATCAGCCTTAGTGATTCGCTCGGTACGAATTTTTTGCATGACAGCTTTTTTGGAGCCTTCAAAAAGTATTTCAGCTTGGGGTATGGTATTCATTAATTCGTTCATCCCTTTCATGGCTTCGGGAAGTTTATCTGCCTGGGTTCCAATGTAGCTGCTCAAATAATGCGCGCTATTTGCATAAACAGGATTTCCATAGGTTGCATATACGCCATATGCTAAAGCTTTTGATTCGCGCATGGTTTGAAATACAATACTTCCCATACCACCTCCAAAATACTCATTGAAAAGTGCAATTTTTGCAGCATTTGATTTTGTATAATTCACACTTTTGTGCAAGGATAAAATTTCGGCTTGCTTCATGTCGTAATTTACAACAAATACCCTGTTTTCAGAGTTTTCAAGCTCAGGAAAATTTAACGGAGCTGGAATTTGTTTTAATGTTTCTGCACAGAAATGGCGAAGATTTAATACTTTAACAATACTATCAACACTTAGAGGACCATAATATAAAATTCGATGTTGATAGTTCAATAAATCCTTTATTAGACCAACCAATTCCTCCGGTTTAAGTGCTTTCAACTCTTCTGCCGAAAGCACATTGGTATAAGGCGAACGCGGACCGTATTTGGCATAATTTCGCATTGCCATTTGCAGAATTTCGTATTTCGATAATTTGTTGTCTTCCCGCTTTTTTAAAACATCATTTATGCGATCGTTCAAAGCTTGAGCCGATGGTTGTGCATCGCTCAATAAATTTTCAAAAAGTGCAACAGCAGGTTCAAAATTTTCAGCTAGTCCATTCAAACTTACATAGGTTTGATCCACTGAATTAAACACCTCAAACGTGCAACCTAGCTTATAAAACTCTTCTTTAACTTGAGCAGCGGTAAGTTTGGAAGTTCCTAAAAATTGAAGATAGTCAATTGCGACACCGGTTTTTTTAGAATGGTTGGTGCCCATATTTAAAATGTAGTACAAATTAAATGTATTGTTCTCAGTATTTTGTTTATATAAAACAGGTAAATTATTTTTTAGTTGAAGTTGCTGTATGTCTTTTTTGTAATCAATAAATACAGGTTCAATTTCAGGTACATTTTGTTCACTTATTTTTTTTAAGAAATCAGATTGTGCATCGCGGTTTACCTCTACCGGGGTAATTGTAGGCTTAATTACTTTTTCAATTTTCGTATTAACTCCTGTATGTTTGTATACAACAACATAATTGTTTGTGAGATTACGATTTGCAAAATCTACCAATTCCTTTTTCGTGATTTTCTCCAATCGTTTAAGTTGATTTAGCTTGTCTTCTAATTTTGTATCAGAAGTAAAAGCATCCAATAAAACATCTGCTCTGCCGCGATTTGTTTCATACGATTTAGTTTGAGCAAGTTTAAGTTCAGTAAGCACAGCAGCCAGCATCCATTCTTCAAATTCTCCCTTTTTTAATTTCTCAATTTCTTGTAGCATTAAATTTTTCACTTCTTCCAGTGTTTGATTTTCCTTGGGAGAAGCACCCAATACCAAACACGAATAGTCATTGAGTATATAGGGAAATGAATAGGCGTCGATTACTTTTTGTTTTTGTGTCAGATCAATGTCCATCAAGCCGGCAGTTCCATTGCTGATTATTTTACTAATTAAGAGAACCATGTCGGCATCTTGAGTTTTAGCTCCCCCTAATCGATAAGCAATGTTCACAAATTCAGCGTCGGGGCCGTTTATATCTATAACCACAGGATTATTAATAGGAGCTTCAACAGAAGGTACATAGGTTGGAATGCTCTTTTTTGATAACGAACCAAATCGAGTATTGATTAATTTAATAGCTTCATCCGGATTAAAGTCGCCTGCTAAAATGAGCGCCATGTTGTTGGGTACATAATAGTTTGAATAAAAATTTTTGATTTTTACCAGCGATGGATTTTTCAAGTGCTCAATGGTACCAATCGTCGTTTGAGTACCGTAAGTGTGTGTAGGAAATAAATTTTTAAAAAGGGCTTCATACACTTGGTTGTCGTCGCTATCCAGGCTTCTATTTTTTTCTTCGTAAACAGCCTCTAGTTCGGTATGGAAAATTCGGAAAACCGGATTTCTGAAACGTTCACTTTCCAATGTTAACCAATTTTCGAGCTGATTTGAAGGAATTTCGTTGGTATACACTGTACGCTCAAAATCAGTAAAAGCATTATTCCCTTTGGAGCCTATCATCGCAATCATTTTATCGTATTCGTTTGCAATGGCATATTTAGCGGCTTCACCACTAATACTGTCAATTTGATGGTAAATAATTTTTCGGAGTTCTTCTTTGGTTGTATTTCTATAGGCTTCATAAAGTACTTCAATTTTATCGAGTTCTTTTTTTTCTTTTTCAAAATCAAGTGTGCCAAATTTATCCGTTCCTTTAAAAAGCAGGTGTTCTAAATAATGGGCCAAACCGGTAGCATCGGCTGGATCATTTTTACTTCCCGTTTTTACTGCAACATAAGTTTGAATTCGAGGTGCGTCTTTGTAAACTGTCATATATACTTTAAAACCATTGTCGAGCGTATAAATGCGTGTACCTAAAATGTCATTAGGTATGACTTCGTAGTTGTAAATACTGTTGGTTTCTGTTTTTGCATTAACATTCCCAACAAGTAGTAAAAGGATACTTATAAAGTAACTAGCAAACTGTTTTGTGAATTTCATACCTGTTAATATGCTTATGTAAATTTGTTTAGAT
>DGQS01000043.1 GCA_002389785.1 Bacteroidetes bacterium UBA4408 | reverse complement strand
TGCGCTAAGCCGCTGTTATGTGTAGGCCACCCACCGCATACTTTTCAGGCTGTATTTAATTTTCTAAAACTACAAAAAACAAAGTTCTGAATTGTGTCGAATGGAGTCTTATGGTCAACAGTTATACAATTTATTTTTTCAAAAAACATTTTTAGTCTGTCTGTCATAGTGTTTTCCGAATATTGTTTGATTTCAATTCCACTACATTTATTCGGTCCGTTTTCTGAAAATGTTCCAATAACCAAAACACCTGTCGGTTTAATACTTTTTTGAACTGTGTCGAGATAATTTGATATTTCGTTTTCCTGAGTTAAGAAGTGAAATGCAGCTCTGTCGTGCCAAAAATCATATTTCTCAGTCGGTTTAAACGTCGCAGCGTCTGCAACAATCCAATTTATTTTACTTGCCCTTTCGCCAAGTCTAAGCTTTGCTCTGTCAAGTGAAAATTCGGAAATATCAAGAACGGTAATGTCTTGATAACCTAGGTTAAGCAAATTGTCGACTAAAAAGCTGTCTCCACCACCAATGTCAATTATTTTTGCAGTTGTCGGAACATTGAATTGTCTGAAGAAGTCGAGTGAAGTTTCCGGTGTCGGTTGAAACCAACTTACTTCTTTAAGTTCTTTCGTTTTATAAATATTTTCCCAATGTTTTTTACGGTCAAAATTTTCCATTTTTTGCTGTCCTTTGGTTTTGCAGAAATTTTCAAATAGGCTTACACATAACGGTTTGCGGCTTTTGCGCTGTGTTTTATTTGGGGTTCGGAACACAGAAGCATCGCAAAAAATATTGCAATAAAATTAAACAAATTTCTACCGAAAAGTATATTGCAAGATTTTTTATTTGCAGGAACTTAAATCGAGCTTCAAAGCTAATTCACCTGCTATCCTCCCCAAATAAGACATTGCGCAAAGCCGCTGTTACCTGCTGGCTTTCTGGTCAGGTGATGAGATGTCAGCAGAAGTTTGCACTCACTTAATTCATGCTTCCAAACATTCCGGATGATTTCGGTGAGGGTTAGCTTCGTGTGGTCGGGTTTTAAAAATTTTTTAGAAGGGCGGGAAATTTTTAAAAATAATTTTTCTTTGGAGGGAGAAAGCGATACTCTCTTAAATGCCTTGGTCGCAGCGCTGTGTTTGTCCGGCATTTGAGAGTGTATTGCTTTGTGTGCCTAAGAAGTATATACTGGAATAAATATAGAAAGACCTCGCAGTCCTGTTGCCAGGGGCGAGGTCTTTTTGTAAAGTCGAATAAAGATTAAATCACGTACCTTTGTCTAATCAACTTTAAAGGATGAGCATGAAAAAAATTCAGTTTCTAAGTATTCTACTGTTCATTTTAGTTTTTAAAACTGGAGTATGTCAAAATCTCGTCCCCAATGGAAGTTTTGAGAATTATACAATTTGTCCAAATTCTTGGGCCAAAATTTATTATGCTACTGGTTGGTTTCAACCACATAAATACCCAGGAATAAATAGTGTTAACCAATGTAGTAGCAGTGATTATTATAATTCTTGCAGTGATGATTCCACCTCCTTTTTTGTTGACGTTCCTAGCCACACTATAGGGTATCAATACGCTCATTCTGGGAATGCTTATGCTGGAATAGCTTACTATACATGGCAACAAAATGGTAACGGAGATAGAGAATACATAGAAATTAAATTAACTCAAACCCTTACTGCAAGTAAAAAGTATAATTTGAAGTATTATGTCTCTATGTGCAATGGATCACCATGGTCCATCACTCGATTTGATGCACATTTGTCGAATGACAGCTTATTGCATACCTCCTCAAATTTAAACGTAATTCCAGTAATTCCTCAATTTGAATACTATGGAAGAATTAATGACACCTTAAATTGGGTGGAAATTAATGGCAGCTACACAGCAATTGGAACCGAGAAGTTTCTAACATTAGGCAATTTTCATAATGGAATTGATTCAGATACATTAACAGAAATGCCCTTAAGCTCTGCTACCATAGGAGGTGCCTATTATTACATTGATGATATAAGTTTGACAGAAGATACAATATTGGGAATGAATGAAATTTCGGAAATTGATTTTTCAATCTATCCCAATCCGGCAAAAAATCTAGTGCATATAAATTCGAATCAAATAATTCAAGAAATAGTAGTTTTTGATATTCGAAGGTGCATTGCTATGCGAATAAGGCCGCTGCAAGAAAATACTACACTTGATTTATCTTCCTTAGAAAATGGTATTTATATAGTTGAGTGTAAGTTTAAAAACAATAGTTCAGTTTATAAAAGGATTGCTGTTGTTCATTAAATAATTTCGGGTTCGAAAGTTAACTAAAGCATTAAATTTGATAAAAGCGTGGGTAGAAGCACTCTTTTATTTTTTTTGAGGGTAGGGTTTGTGAAAGGGAAAAAAATAAATGTGTGTTTTGTGCGGCTGTCTAAATTTTTTTTTAAATGTGTGGTGGAAAAAATTTTTTAAAACGAAGCGTGGGTTTGTCGGTCGAAGCGGTTTGACGGTCGAGTTGGTTTTTATTTAATTGTCATGAAAAGGCTTGTCAGGTTTGGGTTTGGTCTGATTTTTTTTGAAAGCTTGCAGGTAACGTTCTGCGTGCAGGCGAGGTGTTTTATTTTGGGCTTTTCGTTGCACTGTCTTTTCGTCAAAAATATTGCAATAAAGTTACACAAATTTCAACCTTAAAGTATATTGCAATATTTTTCTTGCAGGAAGTTCAATCGAGCTTCAAACTTAATGCACCTTCTGTCCGCCCAAAATA
>DGQS01000245.1 GCA_002389785.1 Bacteroidetes bacterium UBA4408 | reverse complement strand
CATTATCGTTCGTGGTGATTACGATCGATACAGTTATTATTCCGATATGGTCACGGATATTATCAGCGAACGTGTTCCGCTCTATGAGAAATCTTCCATCGATGAATTTTATATCGATCTCACAGGCATGGATCGTTTTTTTGGATGCTATAGCTGGGCAACCGAACTGCGACACCGAATAACAAAAGAAACAGGATTGCCCATTTCTTTTGGTTTGTCACAGAACAAAACGGTTTCAAAAGTTGCTACCGGCGAAGCTAAACCCAACGGGCAAATGAAAATTGACTGGGGCCTTGAGAAAACATTCCTCGCGCCCTTGTCGGTCAGCAAAATTCCCATGGTAGGAGAAAAGACCTATCATCTCCTGCGCAATATGGGCGTGGAAAAAATTCATACCCTGCAACAGATGCCGGTAGAGTTGATGGAAAATGTACTTGGAGAAAATGGTATTGTGATCTGGAAGAAAGCAAACGGAATCGACAACTCCCCGGTAGAACCTTACAACGAGCGCAAATCCATCTCCACCGAAGAAACGTTCGACCAGGATACAATCGATGTAACACGACTGAATGAATTGCTGGTAGGCATGACCGAGAAGCTCGCTTTTCAGTTGAGAACGGAAGACAAGTTAACAGCATGTGTAACCGTGAAAATCCGTTATTCAAATTTTGATACACATACCATGCAATGCCGCATCGCGCATAGCTCCAACGATCATGTACTCATTGCACGCGTAAAAGAATTGTTCGAAAAATTGTATAGCCGGCGCATGCTCATTCGCCTCATTGGTGTGCGCTTTAGTAACCTCGTGGGCGGAGGCTATCAAATCAATTTATTTGAAGATAGCGAACAACTAATTAATTTGTATCAGGCGATGGATAAAATGCGCATTTTGTATGGCCCGCAAGCTGTTCATCGTGCCGTGGCCCTGTCCAATTCATTGCGAACCTTTAATCCTTTTAACGGAGTGTCTTCATCGCCCGATAAAAAAGGGAAACTGAGCGAGGAAGAGTATGAATACAGGTTGTTAATCACACTTCCCGCAAAGGTTAAAAACGAACTACTGAACGAAAAAAAACACTTTGCACAACACTACGGATTTCTACGTGCCGAAAAAAATATTCCACAAATTGAACTCGCCGTTTTGCAACTGGATGAAAGCAAAGAACAAAACCTAATTGAAACCATTGAAGCTGTATGCATAACACAACAGCCTTTTGAAGTACAGCTCTGCAACTTTGATGTTGCAACGCCATCAAACATTCATATTCCGGTAAAAGCGGCACGTGCAGGAAGTGATTTCAGCAAGACCTTGCGACTCAAATTGCAACTCCCCCCAAGCCGCGCTACCTTTCATTACCGCTTTAGTCTTTTACTGGCAGGGGAGCTCACCGGCGAAACCTTTAACAAGGCTCAACCCGAATACCAAACCAAGGAATACAAAACCTCTTTTATTGCACAAAGCATTACCTTGCTCAAACGCAAGAGCTCCTTTGAGCAATGCCTCAGCTTGGGCGAATTTGAATTTTGTAATACCGGCAACCTATCAGGAAATAGCTAAGCAACATGTACCTCAATTGCCACACCTACTACAGCTTTAAGTTTGGTACCATGAGCACCGAACAACTACTGCATGAGGCAAAACAAAAGGGATGTACCCAATTGGCCCTTACCGATATTAATAACACCTCGGCAGTTTTGGATTTTGTTAGACTGGCACCCACCTACGGAATTAAGCCCGTGGTGGGTATTGATTTTAGAAATGGTGCAACACAAAAGTTTATCGGAATTGCCAAAAACAACGAGGGCTTTGACGAACTCAACCGTTTTCTTACGGCACACCTTACACACAATCAAAGTTTCGATGACCGTGCCCCTGCCTTTGAAAACGCCTGTGTAGTTT
The DNA here is from genome assembly GCA_002389785.1 of Bacteroidetes bacterium UBA4408. Classification (GTDB taxonomy): domain Bacteria; phylum Bacteroidota; class Bacteroidia; order UBA4408; family UBA4408; genus UBA4408. The sequence goes on along the minus strand of DGQS01000245.1, from coordinate 12,214 downwards.
ATCCCTATACATACCTGCACACACGTAAAGAGGCGACAAATGAAGCGAATGGAAAAAGTGCATTTACTAAAATAAAAGACCTGGCCTCTCACGAATTTATTGGAATACATGCACGACAGCTGTTTTCACTACTGCAAGTGATGAAGGATTTTCAACCGGACGAATGGCAAAAAAAAATGCTGCTGCTTAGTCCGGTAACATTTCGGAGTAAGATGGATTTTAATGCACATCGTTTGCTGCGCGCCATGGACCATAACCTGTTGCTCAGTAAACTCCCAATAAGTGAACAAGCGCTCCCGGATGAAATTTTTTATACGAGCGATGAACTTGCTTCACAGTACAACGAGTTTCCTCAACTGATAAGCAATACCAATCAATTGCTGCAGGCTTGCAACATTCAGTTTGAATACAAACAAAATAAGAACCTTCGCTATTTTACAGGGACTCAGCAAGGCGATTACGATTTGCTGCTGAAGCTGTGCTACGAAAATTTACCCTACCGTTATCCTGTGCAGAACGAAAAAGTGCGTGAACGTTTTAAAAAGGAAATTGAAGTTATCACTACTCAGGGATTTACTTCCTACTTTTTAATCAATTGGGACATTGTTCGCTATGCACAATCGCAAAATTATTTTTATGTAGGCCGTGGAAGTGGAGCTAATTCAATGGTTGCCTACCTGCTGCGCATTACCGATGTGGATCCCATTGACCTCGATTTGTATTTCGAACGCTTCATCAATCCTTCTCGAACAAGCCCTCCCGATTTTGATATTGATTTTTCATCCACCGAACGTGCCGATGTTACCGATTATATTTTTTACCGTTCGCCTTACGGGAAAAGCCGAAACAACACTGTTGCTTTGCTGGGAACATACAGCGAAATGAAAGACAATTCCATCATCCGCGAATTGGGAAAAGTATTCGGTTTGCCCAAAGCAGAAATTGATGACTTGGTGGATAATAAAAGAAATCCGGGCACACCCGATCACCTTGTACAACTCATCCGCAAGTACGGCGAGCACTTGTATTCATTTCCCAATCACCTGAGTGTACATGCCGGAGGAATACTGATTTCAGAGAAACCCATTACGTGTTATACAGCACTTAACAACCCTCCCAAAGGTTTTCCGCTAACCCAGTTTAGTATGCTCGAAGCCGAAGATGTTGGCTTGTATAAATTTGATATACTTGCCCAGCGCGGTTTAGGGAAAATACGGGATGCTGTAACGATTATTCAAAATAATCAGCAAGTATCCATTGATATTAGAAATGTTCAACAATTTAAAGAAGACCCGGCGATTCGAAAAAACCTAAAGGAGGCCAGATTAATTGGTTGCTTTTATGTTGAAAGCCCTGCCATGCGTATGTTGCTTACAAAACTGCAAGCCGAAACCTATCTCGATTTGGTTGCAGCAAGTTCTATCATCCGCCCCGGTGTGGCCTCTTCGGGAATGATGCGCGAATACATTCTACGTTCACGAGGTATGAAACCGTCCTACCAAACTCCTCAGGCGATTAACGAAATTTTGCACGACACCTTTGGTGTAATGGTGTACCAAGAAGATGTGATAAAAGTGGCATATCACTTTGCAGGATTAAGTTTTGCCGATGCCGATATGCTGCGACGCGGAATGAGTGGTAAATACAGAGGAAGGGAAGAGTTTAAAAAGGTAGAGCAAAAGTTTTTTAGCAATTGTAAACAAAAGGGATATCCCGATAATACCACAAAGGAAGTGTGGCGACAAATTGAAAGTTTTGCAGGATATGCGTTTAGCAAAGGACATTCGGCTTCCTATGCTGTTGAAAGCTATCAGTGCATGTTTTTAAAAACACATTTTCCGCTCGAGTACATGGTGGCTGTAATCAATAATGGCGGAGGTTTTTACCGTCCCGAAATTTATTTTCATGAAGCGCGTTTGTGCGGAGCAATAATTCATGCACCACACATCAATCAGAGCGAAGCAAAAACCATAATTAAAGGAAACGTTATTTACATTGGATTTGATCACTTGGCCGAATTTGAAACGAACGTTATTGCTCAACTAATCAATGAACGTAAAGCGCACGGAGTATTCAGCTCTCTACAAAATTTTATGAGCCGTGTAGATATTTCGGTGGAGCAATTGCGCATACTCATTCGGGTAGGAGCATTTGAGTTTACAGGCCGTTCAAAGAAGCAACTGCTTTGGGACATTCACACGCAAATAGGGGCTCAAAAAAAGACAAGTACACGTCACGAACTTTTTGAAGTGGAGCAACGCGAATTTACCCTACCGCCACTTTTTCATCATAGTTTAGACGATGCATGGGACCAGATTGAAATTTTAGGTTTCCCGCTCTGCTCGCCCTTCGACCTCATTAAAGAACTTGCTGACACCAATACAAAAGGGAGCGAAAATCAATTAAGCAAAACTCTAACTACACTCAGTTTAGCAACAGAATTTAAGGAGCACTTTGGAAGTATGGTTCGAATTGTAGGTTATTTAGTTACACGCAAACGCACGCGTACCAAGCGAGGCGATGAAATGTGCTTCGGAACTTTTTTAGACAAAGCCGGCAACTGGATTGATACCACGCATTTTCCGCTCGTTATGAAACAATTTCCATTAACAGGAAATGGCTGTTATTTGCTAACAGGAAAGGTGGTTGAAGAGTTTGGTTTTTATAGTTTAGACATTAGTGAAATGAATCGACTCGAATATAAAGTTCGATCAGATAGCACTGTAGAACAACTTAGCTAAGGTTTTTTTGTGAACGCAACAGCTCGGCAAAGGTTTGATTTTTCAAGAAACTTAAAATACTTGAATGTATGCGTTTTGCACGAGTAGCATCGGTTTTCGCACTCTCAATCCATTTAGAATAATAACGCTGATGTGATTTTGGGAGTGCCGAAAAAATTTTGTAAGCAGCCGGTTCATCCTTTAAACAGGCAATAAATTCAGCATTAATTTCATATTCAGTTGCATCAAATTCAAGCTCCACTGAAACCATGGCTCCCTGATTTTTACCAATAGATTTTCGTATTTCCAATTTTAATGGAAGGATGAATTCTCCTTCTCCCATCGGCAAAATGGTAAGACCACTGAAAACATAGTTATCAAGTTTTCCTTTAACGCGATACGATTTCTTTATTCCGGGATTTATTTTTTGAGCAACATCCGCAGGAATTACTAGATACGTCCATCCGGTTTTTTCACCTTGTTTGTCAAATTTTAAAACAGTAGTTGTAAAACGAACCAATCGCTGCATGCTAAAATAGGGTGAAATATTTTCAATACTTTTACAAGGTAAATAAACTAAATTAATACAACAACATGTTCGAAAATTTATTGGAGTTAGTTAAAGGAAATGCTACAGATGCCATTATTAATAATTCGGCAGTACCTAATGAGCATAATGATGCCGTAATTAATCATGCATCCGGAAGCATCATCGAAAGTTTAAAAGGTCAAGTTGCCGGAGGAAATTTTGCGGAAGTACTTTCTACCCTTGGCGGGAAATCAGGTATGACAAACAATCCAGTGGTTAGTAACATTATTTCGTCGCTAAGCTCTTCTATAATGTCAAAATTTGGTTTATCACAAGAGGCTGCTGCTTCTGTCAGCAATGGATTAGTACCCAATGTAATGAGTCAGCTCGTTAATAAAACCAACGACCCCGGCGATAGTAGTTTTGATTTAGGTGGAATTTTTAATACGCTAAGCGGAGGAAAAACTCAAGGTATGGATTTTTCTAACTTACTTTCCGGAGATACCAATTTAAAAGATATTGCAAGTAAATTTACAGGTACCGATGCTACTGGAATTGGCGGTATGCTTGGAAATTTATTTGGGAAATAGTAAAAAAAAAAGCTGCATAATCCTGCAGCTTTTTTTTTGTTACTTGCTTAATTTAAGTTAATGGTGTGTGTGTTGCCATTGATGGTAACAGTGGCAATATCATCACAATTACCGGTTCCATAGTCGATGGTGCGTGTTGCTTTACCTGAAGGAGTGAATTCTACTGTTCCTTTTCTAAACCAACGACAGCCTATTGCTCGTTCCAAAGGATTGATTATAGTTGCATTAAATGTATTTCCGGCAGCATTAATACCACTCGCTGTTCCTCTGATTAAGTATACATCATCATTCCAATTTCCAGGTCCAAAAGTGGCATAGCCTGCAATCCATTCACGCGTGCGGTTCGAATTCCAGGTTACTGTACCTCCGCTGTTTGCCAGAAATAAAGTACCATTCACTACAATTTCAAATACCGGATGCCCGGCTGAATTTCTTCCTTTATTGGTGACAGTTTTACTTCCAATTAATTGGTTATTGTTTACAAAATAGTTCGAGAAGCTAATGTTATGGGTCGACAAAGAATCGCGGTATTTTCCGGTATAAATTACCGTAATAATTCCCCTTCGTAATCGTCCGTCTGCACATAGGCAATTCACTGTGCTATTTGTTCCTCCATTACTACCAAAGGAAATTAACAAGGTGTCTGAATTGGTACTATCGGCATGCAAGCGTGTAATGTTTGCACAATTGCTTAATAAGCCGTCAAGGTTTGCAGTTTTGTAACTTACTAAATCACCTTCACTTGCTTCATCTGCAATGTTCGCTACATCGTTAAAATATAAATCAGCTTGTGTATTGTCCTTACTTGATTGTGTATCAGTATCTACTTCTTCTTCTTCCTTTTCTTTTTTACAAGAAGATAATAGTAAGGCTCCGGCAAAAAATACCGCAAGGGTATAATTTAGTACTCTTTTAGTTGTTTTCATGTTTAAATACGTTTTAATGATTATGGAATGAACCTATGACGAAGAACTTTTTAAAAAGTTTAATCGGGTTTATTTTTTTTCGTAAATCGTGATGGTAAAGGAATATGGATTTTTCGTATCCTGCTGCACAAATAGCGAACTTCTTATTTTATAGTGCTTAAAATCTACTTCCGGAAAAAATGCATCAGCTTCAAACGAATGATGCACACGTGTAAGGTAAATTTTGTCAACTAATGAAATACTTTGCGCATAAATCTCTGCCCCACCAATAATAAAAAGTTCAACCTCTTCAATTTCTTTAGCACGCGCAATAGCTTCTCCTAATGAATGAGCAACAATACAACCGGGAGCAGTAAAATCCTTTTGACGAGTTACAATAATATTTGTTCGGTTCGATAAAGGCCGGTATTTGAGTGGAATTGAATCGTAATTTTTACGCCCCATAATCACACAATGCCCGGTAGTAGTATCTTTAAAAAACTTCATGTCGGTTGGTAAATGCCAAATTAAATCATTGTTTTTACCAATGGCATTGTTCTCAGCAGCTGCAACAATTAAAGATAGTATAGGCGATTTCATTTTGGGCGTGAATTATACGGCAACTTCTGCTTTTATATGCGGATGCGGATCATATCCTTCCAAGCTAAAATCAGCATAAGTAAAACCAAAAATATCTTTCACTTCAGGATTCAATTTAAAGGTTGGTAGTTTCCTAAAATCTCTTGTGAGTTGCAATTTTGCTTGTTCAATATGATTTGAATACAAATGCGCATCTCCAAGCGTATGTACAAAATCGCCGGCTTGTAAATCGCAAACCTGAGCAATCATCATGGTAAGCATAGCATACGATGCAATATTAAATGGAACTCCTAAAAAAATATCCGCACTACGTTGATATAACTGGCAACTTAGCTTCCCATTGGCTACGTAAAACTGGAAAAATGCATGACATGGTGGGAGTTTCATGTGTTCAATTTCGCCAACATTCCAAGCACTTACAATCATCCGTCTACTATCAGGATTGTTTTTCAATTGATGTATTAATTGGCTGATTTGATCGATGTGTCGTCCATCGGCTGTTGGCCAACTTCGCCATTGGGAGCCATACACAGGTCCTAGATTGCCGTTTTCATCTGCCCATTCGTCCCAAATTTTAACTCCGTTTTCTTTTAAATATGCAATGTTGGTATCGCCTTTTAAAAACCAAAGCAATTCATGAATGATGGATTTTAAATGCAATTTCTTGGTTGTCAAAAGTGGAAATCCCTGTTGCAAATCAAAACGCATTTGATAGCCAAAAACACTGATGGTTCCGGTACCGGTACGGTCGGTTTTAGAGGTGCCGTTTTCCAGCACATGACGCATTAAGTCGTGGTATTGTTTCATTTAACTAAGGTGAAAAGGCTGCAAATTATCCCATTAATATTCCGGCAATTGTGGCTGATAAATAGGAGGCAAGAGTACCACAAAGCAAAGCCTTCATTCCTAATTTGGCTAAATCTGCTCTACGCTCCGGAGCTAATGCTCCAATTCCTCCAATCTGCATTCCTACACTACTGAAATTTGCAAATCCACAAATAGCGATACTAATAATGAGGGTTCCTTTTTCAGTTAAAACCGGAACCGCATTACTGGTTAAATTTTTAAATGCAACAAATTCGTTTACAGTAATTTTTTGTCCGAGTAAGGTTGCCGCATTGCTTACATCGCTTGCAGGAATACCCATGCTCCAAGCAAGTGGATAAAATAATTTTCCAAAAATAAAATCCAAAGTTAGTCCGGTGTAAATATGTCCCAATATCCAGTTCACCATAGCAATTAATGCAATAAATCCAATCAACATTGCAATTACATTCATGGATATTTTAAAACCTTCGGCAGCACCATGACTAATCGCATCAATTAAATTACTGTACTCGCTTTTAACTTCCAGTTTAACATTACCCATTGTTTGCGACTCTTCTGTTTCGGGAAATACTATTTTCGAAATTACCAAAGCTCCGGGAGCCGCCATCAAACTTGCTGCTATTAAATACTCGGCCTTGGCACCCATAGATGTGTACACAATTAAAATACCTCCGGCAATACAGGCAAGACTTCCACTCATACTGGCCAGCAATTCACTTTTAGTCATGCTCGATAAATACGGTCGTATCATTACTTGTGCTTCTACTTGACCAACAAATGCACTGGCAACATTACTCAAAGCTTCAGCACCGCTCACACGCATTATAAAATTCATAGCCTTAGCAATCACCGAAACTACTCTTTGCATAATACCGGCGTAATAAAATATGGCTACAAGCACACATACCAAAATGATGGTTGCAGTAATGTTGAAAGCAAAAACAAAGGTATGCGGAGCAGCATAATTACCAACACTTCCATCAAAGCCTATCGTACCAATACCCCCATATACAAAATTGGCCCCTTCCTTTGCAAATTGTTCTATTTTTTGCATCCCTTTACCTAAGGTTTGAAAAAATCGTGTAACTGGTGGAATTTTTAAAATTAATATGGCAATCACCACTTGCAAGGCAACACCGCTCACCACCAATCTGTAATTAATTGCTTTACGATTATTTGAAAATAGAAATGCAATGGTAAAAATTAATGCTACGCCTAACAATCCGGTAAATTGCTCCATATAATATTGGTTTTTAAGTGTTTTTTCGTTTAGCTATTTCGTCCCTAAGCTGGGTGGCACGTTCATAGTCTTCTTCTTCTAACGCTTTATTTAACTGATGTTTTAGCTCATCTGAGGTATACGAACTAAATTCAGTTTGAGGGTCATGTATATTGCTGTTATCATCTGCTTCATTTTCTTTTTGCAAATCTTCCAGCACATCATCTTCCAGCAAAATACCGGCAGTGCTCAAAATAAAATCATAGGTATAAATGGGACAATTAAAACGAAGAGCAATGGCAACTGCATCAGATGTACGCGAATCTATTTCTTCTTCCTGACCACCATTGTTACAAATTAGTTTTGAAAAAAATACTCCTTCAATTAGGTTGTAGATAATGATTTCGGTTACTTGAATAGCAAATTTATCAGCAAAGGATTTAATAATATCATGACTCAGTGGACGAGGTGAAACCATTTTTTCCAACTGCATCGCTATAGATTGAGCTTCGGCACTGCCAATAATGATGGGAAGTTTTTTGTTTTTCTTTGGCTCAATTAATACCAATGTAAAGGAACTCGAATGAGTTTGGCTATAGGATAAACTTAAAATTTCAAGTTTAATTTTTCGCATAGTGTTATTTTAGAAACACAAAAAGCGGTATTACCGCCTTTTGCTCAACTACTAATTAATGTTGATTTGCTTTAAATTGCTTAATAGCTGCAGTTAACTTGGGAACAATTTCAAATGCATCTCCCACAATACCATAATCGGCTGCTTTAAAAAAGGGAGCTTCCGGATCCTTATTTATCACAACAATTGTTTTACTTCCGTTTACACCGGCCAAATGCTGTATAGCACCCGAAATACCGATGGCAATGTATAAATTAGGACGAATTGCAATACCCGTTTGTCCTACGTGCTCATGATGTGGACGCCATCCTATATCACTTACAGGTCGTGAACAAGCTGTTGCTGCACCCAACGATTTTGCAAGATCTTCCACAATGCCCCAATTTTCAGGACCTTTCATTCCACGTCCTGCACTCACTACTAATTCAGCTTCAGGCAGTGATAATTCATTGCTTTCTTTTTTAACTTCTTTTACTTTAATGCGTGATTCAATTCCTTCTAAATTAACTGAAAAATCAACTATTTCAGCACTTCCTTCTCCAAGAGTTACAGGAAATGAATTAGGAAGCAAGGCAATTATTTTTTTGGTAGAATGAATTACATAATCAGCTATTGCTTTTCCTGAAAACACATTTTTCTTCACTGAAAAAGCCGACCCTTCAATGCTTGGATAACCAACTGCAGCAGGAACGAATCCAGCTTTTAATTTGGCTGCTAATCGCGGGGCAACAGCTTTTGAAGTAAAGTCGTGTGAAAAAACAACAACATCTGCCGATTCCGCTGCAACTGCCTGTTCCAAGGCTTTTGTCATTAATTGCGAATCCTGAGAAGCTAATTTGTCGTTGCTGATGCAAAGCACTTTACTTGCACCTGCTTTTCCTAAATCGCCCAATGAAGCCTCAGCGGCTTTAGCAATAATAACTGCTGTAACGGTGGTACTTAATTGACTTGCAATTTTTGCAGCATAATTCGTTGCTTCCAATGAAGCCTTCTTAATTTTTCCTTTTGATAGTTCGGCGATTACTATAACTGACATTTATATAGGGATTTCAGTGATTGTTTTATCTGGTTCTATTTTCGTTTCAATCGTGCGAGTTAAATTACCTTAGCTACGTTGTGCAACAAGTCAATTAACTCTTCCGGCTTATCAGCCGATATGTACTTACAATCAACTCTTCCTGCAGCGAGTTGATAATTTTTAATGGATGTTAATACTTCCGCATTAGCAACCGGAACAATCGTTAAAGGCTTTGTTCGCGCAGCCATAATTCCACGCATGTTAGGAATACGTGCTTCAGCCATTCCTTTATTCGCACTCAAAACAAAAGGTGTAGTACATTCAACAACTTCAGTTCCACCGTCAATATCGTGTTCAATGGTGGCTGTATTTCCACTCATTTCCAATTTTGTTGCGAGCGATACAAAGGGCAAATCGAGCAATTCCGCTAGCATGGCCCCAATTGAAGCGCCATTGTAGTTAATCGTTTCCTTGCCGGTCATAATTAAATCGTAATTGCCGCTTTTTGCATGTTGTGCTATTTGTTCAGCAACATAATAGGCATCACTTGGGTCAGCATCTATTCTAACTGCATCATCAGCACCAATGGCCAATGCCTTTCGAATTACTGCATCATTATCGGCAGGACCAACATTAATAATGGTAACATTTCCTCCCAAACTTTCCTTTAATTCAAGGGCACGTACCAAAGCATACCATTCGTCGTAGGGATTTACAATGTATTGAACATTGTCTTCGTTAAACCGGGTATCGTTATCCTTAAATGCAATTTTTGTGGTAGTATCCGGAGCTTTACTGATGCAAACTAAAATTTTCATGCTAACGTGATTTTTTATACTGTTTGCAAACTTAAATAAAAAAGGAGCGATAAAGAAATGATTTTTTTTTCTTCGCACTTAGTGTTTTTTCATGTCAAAAAAATCCGACAAAGTACTTGACGAACGAACGAACAAACAAGGTATTCCAATTTTTTCTGCCGATTGTATATGTTGTATAGAATCATCAATAAACAAGGTTTCATCCCGCAATAAATTATTTTGCTGAAGCACATAATTAAATATTTCAGCATCCGGTTTTCTCATTTTTAGCTGATGCGAATAATAGTTTTTTAGGAATAAGCTACTGAAGTCTGTAAAGGGAACTACTTGTTCGATTTTGCTAATTAATTTTTGGAAATGAATGGCATTGTTATTACTCAGCAAAAACAAGTTGTATTGCTTCGAAAGGGCCTGTACCAGTTGTAACTTTTCTTGTGTAAAATCAAGAATAAGTGCATTCCAACAGGTGTCAATTAGGTCATCACTAAGTTGAATATTTGCACATTTTTTTAACTCATTTCTAAATAGGGAAGGAGTTATAGTTCCTTTTTCAAATTCATCAATAAACCCCAGTTGCTTAGCTTGTGTAAAAATATGCTCAAAGTCTTTGATTCCGTGTTTTTCAAATGCTCGAGCGGTAAGATTATAATCTATATCAATGATTACACCGCCCATATCTATAACAAGGTTCTTTATACGATGTAAGTTTTGAGTTTGCATAAGTACTTGCGTAAATTTGTTTTTTACGTGCAAATATATACTTTTGCACTCCTTAAAAATGCGGGCCTATAGCTCAGTTGGTTAGAGTAGAAGACTCATAATCTTTTGGTCCTTGGTTCGAGCCCAAGTGGGCCCACCAAGTGGGGGATTTCAAACAATAGTTTGGAATCCCCCATTTTTATTTCCGCCATATCCCGCACCAAATGGGCGATGTAGGTGAACACCGAATTTACTTTTGTGGTTCGACACTGGTTAATTTTTTTGCTGTAACGGATTCCTTCAGGAAAGAGTAAAAATTGAAGCAATTGTTTGTCCTTATAAGTCATTAAACCCCACGCTTTCGGGAGGTTAGCAGCAAAGTCCATTATAATATTTACGCAATTTTCAAGGTTCGACACCCTCTTTTGGGTTTTTACAAGGCTCTTCTCTAAATCCAGCCTTTCCTGCTTTAATTTCTCCGTGAACTTATTGAAAATTTCAAGGGTTAATTCCTCATTTATTAGCCTTTCCTCCAACCTTTCGAGCTTCTTTTCAATCTCCACAATTTGGCGTTTTAAGCCCTCCTTTGACTGATCCTTTTCTTTATGCTCCTTATTATAGTTTGCCATGATTTGCTTCGCCACAAAGCCCCTAATTGCGTCATTTCCAACCAAGCTAAAGGAAGCCAATACCTTCTCGAAAAAGGTGTGGATTTCCCTTGCACTTTTGTTATTTCCGCACCCCTTGGTATTGCACTTGTAATAAGGTAAGTTTTTGGCTTTTACCACATACCCCCTCATAAAGGAGCCACAATGATCGCACCTTAAGAATCGCTTTAAAGGAATATGCTCCGATTCTTCGTGGCAAGAATAACCGTGCTTATTCTCGCTTAAAATTTCATTCACTTTCAAGAATACTTCCTTTGAAACCATCTTCTCCTGATTGCCTTCTACTAATTGCCCTTTCAAAGCAGAATGCGCCATAAGCCCACAATAAAATGGGTTTCTGAAATATCCTGATAATCGCTTCTCGTCAAGTTTTAATCCGAGTGCAGCTAATCGTTCAGATATTTCTGTATGCGTTATTCGTTCATTTGCTTTCCAATGAAATGCCCTTTGTAAAAGTTTACCTTTTTCATTCAGTACAATTTTACGTTTACCGTTCTCTTTAATTTCATCGTATCCGTAGGGTGCTTTATGACACCACTCTCCTTTCATCAAAGCTTCACGAACTCCTGCCATACATTTTTCTCTTCGCAACTGATTATCATACTGCGAAAAAATAATTTGAATGTTTTGTTGAAAGTCTCCACTCGATGTTGAAGCATCTCCGGGTTGCGTAACCGCAACAAGATAAATTCCTTGTTCCCGAAGTTGATCCTTAATGTATATTGCGTTCGCACCTGATCGAGAAAATCGGTCGACGCTGTAAACAATAATGTAGGAGATTTTCTCTCTACTCTTTTTTACAAATGAAAGCATCCGGTTAAACTCTTTACGTTCATCCGTTTTTGCACTTTCATAGGTTCCTCCAAAAACACCCATCACAGAATATTGATGCTTCTTAGCGTATTCTTCACACGCCTTTCGTTGCGTCTCTAAACTGTAGCCCAGTTCTTGTTCTTTACTTGATACCCTTGTGTAAATAACACAAT
>DGQS01000110.1 GCA_002389785.1 Bacteroidetes bacterium UBA4408 | reverse complement strand
ATATTGTATGTTGTAATTAGCAGGTTGGTTTAATACCAGAGCCGAAGGAGTAATCGTGTAGGTTCCAATTGTTCCACTGTATACCGGGCTAACCGAATACTGGGGTCCTGAACTGATTGTATTTGCTCCATTTGTTACAAATCCAATAGTTGAGTATGTAAAGGTAGGAAGTGGAGAGCCTGCACTAATGGTCTTGTTGTCGGCTGTTACCGTTAAAATAGCAGGGGTGATACTTAAATTCCCATCCTGGTTTATAATCGTGTAATTGTTATCACTGCCTCCATTTAATACAATCGGATAATTTCCTACAACCGATAACTTAACTGCCGTTGTACTAATTGTTGGTTGAGTAATATCATTCTCATCATCACCGTTCAAAAATCCACTATAGCTAATGGTCAAACTAGGATTTGAACTTCCGTAAGTTTTAGTTTTATTGTCTGCAGTAGCTGTCAATGTGGCTTTTCCAATAGTTAATGAACCATTTACATAAGTAAATAAATAATTATTGGCAACTCCACCGGCCGGTTTAATAGCATAAATACCAACACTTGAAAGCTGCGTTGCGCTTGAAGTTGCAACTGGAGCAGTTGTCAAAACACTACTATTCTCACCATTTACAAATCCGCTGTACGATACTGTGAAAACAGGATTAGCAATACCATATTGGCGTGATTTATCATCAGCTGTAACTGTTAAAGGTGCTTTTTTTACAGTTAATGTTCCATAGACTTTGTTAAGTGAATAATTAATAGCTGAACCTCCATTCACTTTTATTTGGTATGAACCAGCAGGAGAGGTATTGGTGGCAATTGTACTTATGGTAGGCAAAATAATCGAACTTTCTGTATCACCATTTACAAAACCTGAATAGGTAGCTGTTAACGCAGGATTTGCGCTTCCATAAAAGCGTGACTTATTATCTGCACTTATTGTTAAACTGGCTTTTGTGATACTTAAAGTACCTAATTGATAACTGATATCAAAATTATCGGAAAGTAAAGCTGCCGGAACAATTGACCAGTTTCCTACAGTGGTACCGGTTATCAAATTAATGCTTAACAACGAGTCTATTTCATGACTTGATGGATTATTCACGTCAAGTGAATCAACTATAACAGCTAAGTTTGAATTACTTGTATCAGGTGGTACTCCTAAATTATTTGAAATTACTATAGACTTACCATTTGAAATTACTTTTGCTGTTCCATTTGAAATTACAATTGACTTCCCATTTGAAATCACAATTGATTTTCCATTTGATAATGCCGCTCCTCCAATTAATACCCTACCATTTTCACCGGTATAGCCACTTATGAATAAATTACTGTCAACTTCTTCATTGTAGTCAAAAATAGATTGCGGCGCAATATCAACCAATTCAGTTTGCGTGCCATTGCTTTGATTGTTTATAACTGTTCGTGCGTTTAAAACAGACTTTAACGTTGCAACCATTGATAAATTTGACAAGTCTGCATTGGAAATTACGATTCCTTTTCCATTGGCGACACGCCCATCCGCAAAAGCTACAGCATCTGTAATATCAGCACTGTGTAAATTTTTTAAACCGGTAAAAAAGTTAGCTTTTTCTGAAGGATCAATATTGCTGTCGTCATAGGTGTAATCAAATTTCATTTGTTTCCCGTCTATTTTCGATCCATACACCATAGAAGTATCACGTGCTTTAATTACCAATGGCATTTTAATTACGGTTAAACTTCCCTCTATCCAACTATACTCATAATTTGCTAAGAATACCGAATCTGCAGAGTTTGCAGGATTAAAAGCAATTGCACGGTAAGGACGAATATAATATTGAGTTAAAGCAGCACTTTTACTGTTAGCAGAAGTTGAGTCTAAAATCGAATTTAATCCTAAATCGGCTACTGTTAAACCGGTTGCACTCAGTTCAACTCCATTTACTGTTATGGTATGTGTGAATGCACCCACAGCTTCTCCATATTTTTTAACCTTATCGTTTGCTTTCACAACCACCTTTTGCTTAGCATAGAAAAAAGCAGGATCAGAAATCCCCCCATCATTATTATTAGGCACTGTAGCAGGATTGCTAACTTGTAATGGAGGATTTCCTGAGAAAGTTGGAATTGCGGCAGTTAATTTTGTTGAATTTACGAAAGTGGTTGGTAATTGTTGCCCATTTAACAGCACTTTTGACGCGGCATTTAAATATTCACCATTTACAGTAACTGTAAATGCTTGTGTACCCGGTGATGTAACCGATGCCGGAATTTCAAGTCCGGTGATGTTAGGCTTAGCACTCGCAAAATTTAAAATTGCGTTATCGGCTTGAATTAATCCTGCACCCGATTGTTTATCAAATCCAGGTGCTGCCATATCCAAAGCTGTGCTTTTTAATATTGACTTCAGTTGTGCAGGAGGCAAGGTTTGTGAATAAAACTTTGAACGAGCTTGTATCATTAAAGCAGCTACACCTGCGGCATGTGGAGCAGCAGCAGAAGTTCCAAAGAAACGATTTTGACCACCAAAAAGCACAGTAGTTTTTCCTCCGTCGGGTGCGGTAATATCCGGCTTGTCGCGAAGTCCTCCACTAGCAATTGTGGAACCAACCGACGAAAAGCTTTCAATTTTAGCTGGTCCGGGTCTAAAGGCCGGTGTTTCTTTATAATAGGCAGCACCAACAGTGATTGCTCCATTCGCATTGGCTTGACCAACAATGGTAGAAGAGTCTGACTTGTATTCTTCAATACGCATATCACCAGAAAATACGATGTATTTGAATTTAACAGGAGTACTTCCGGCTGCCCTCACTATCATTAAATTGGCAGAAGCACCATTGCTTTTCACCGAAATTGGCAACACCTCAATTGGATCTCTTCCTAAATTGTTTCTATTGTATCCTACTAGTATATTCCCTGCGTCATCTGTTAGATAAATGTCAAGGTCATTTTGACTTCCTGAACTAACACCACTCGAGTATATTCCATCATCCCATTGCAAAACAATGGTATAGTCATCTTTGGCCGAGAAATTAACCCGTTGCAACACATCACCTCCACCAAAATTATGAGCCGAACCAACTGAAATTGAGGCTGGTGCAGTTGCCGCATTAAATACTGATTGATACGATTTTCCACCAAAATTACCTGCTGATGAAAAATATGCAACTCCCTGGGAAGCCACATAATCCACCGCGTTGGCAATTACCCCATCGCTAAAAAATGGTTCAGTAATGTAAGTGATATCATCAACTATCACTTGACAATTGTGAACATCCTTTAGTTCTTTGATTCCTAAAGCAAAGTCATTCGCATCAATAAACCCTGTTCGGAAAGCTAAACTTGCCTTAGGAGCAACATCGTGCACAATTTGCATCATTGCACGCCCTTCATCCGAACCATCAAATTGTGCATCCAAAACAACTTGAACAGGAGCGTTGTCTCCATCAGGATTACCAGTTCCGGGCAAATCTCCGTTTAATACATCATTTGCTGCCCCACCCTTATGATTATAACTATCTGATAAAACTCCAACTTTTACTCCGCTTCCTTTAACTGAAAAACCATTTCTCGCTTTAAATCCACGCAAAGATGTATCTCCTTCGCTTTGCGTATGGTTCGATAATAAGGGTGGATATAAGGGGCGCACATAATCAATCATTGAAGTCAATAAATTTAACTTACTCAAATTTTTAATTGGATATTTTCCGGTTATCAGCAAGGATGTCCCGTTGTTTACAAGGTTTGTCATTCCATACGGAGCTGATTGTAAAAGTGCTGTTAAGGCTGCTTTTTGACCACTAAGTGCAATTACTTCAATCCATACACTGTCATTAGTCAATCTGAATATTTTTTGCGTAGTATCGGGTGCATAAATTTTGAAATATTTTTCAAGTGAAGTTAATTCCGAACCAATTAAGCTATCGGTTTTACCGACTGTATCTTTAGGGTAGTATAATAATAAACATCCACCCTTAACAATAGCAGTATCAATTTTTTTACAGCCGTTTAAAGGATTGGTAACTGTTAAGTAATAAGCACCAGTGCCATCAACATTAATTTTTGCAGCTGCAATTGAACTTAATATAGAACTTGAATTTTGACTGCTCCATAAATAACTCACACCTGCTGTACTCGAACTTCCTTGTAAGGAGGTAGTTTTTTTAGAACAGCTTATTGAACTATCAGCACCAGCAGAAACATTGGGCAATACTTTATTTGAGGTTACGAGTGTAACATCAGTTTTGGTACAACCTGTAGCAATTTTAGTAACGGTTAAAGTATAAGTACCGGCAGCATCAATCGTTGGAGTAGCTGTATTAGCACCACTAACAATATTTCCACCATTACTTGCCACCCATGAATAATTAATACTGCTGCTTGTAGAACTTCCGTTTAAAATTGCCGTTGGATTTGCACAAGTTAAAATTTTATCGCTTCCAGCGTTTGCATTCGGAAGTGTTCCGGTAAAACTAACCAAGGCCACATCTGTACTACTGCATGTACCATTGTTGGTGCTTACTGTTAAAGTATAAGTACCTGCTGCATTTACAGTAGGGGTAGCTGTATTTCCACCCGAAACAATATTTCCTCCATTGCTTGCTGCCCAAGAAAAAGAAGCTCCGCTAGTTGCGGAAGACCCGCTTAATTGTACACTTGAAACCGTGCAAGTCAAACTTTTATCAACACCTGCATTGGCATTTGGCAAAATCGTATTACCCGATACCAAGGCAATATCTGAAGCACTACAGCCGTTTGTTGAACTTACAGTTAAAGTATACGTACCGGCTGCATTCACCAGCGGAGTTAGTGTGTTGCCTCCGGAAACAATATTTCCACCATTGCTTGCCACCCATAAATAAGATACTCCTAAAGAGGAAGTTGATCCACTTAACATGACACTTGGATTGCTGCAACTGATAGTTTTATTTGAACCTGCATTCGCGACTGGAGCTGTGTTGGTGGCGGTTATAATTGCAACATCGCTTGCTTTACATCCGTTAACCGGATTTGTAACTGTTAGGGTATAAGTGCCGGGAGCATTTGCTATTGGAGTTGCCGTAGAAGAACCCGAGGTGGTATTTCCACCGTTTGATGGTACCCACTTATAAGTTACTCCTGGTGTAGTAGAGCTACCGGTTAGCTGAATTGATTGATTTGAGCAGGTTATAACTAAATCCGGCCCTGCATTTACATTTGGAACAACCGTATTGTTGCTAACTATCGCTACATCAGTAGCAGTACAACTTCCGATTGCAGTTGTCACGGTTAACGTATAAGTTCCAGCAGCATTTACAATTGGAGTTGCAGAAGTTGCACCAGAAACAATATTTCCTCCGTTGCTTGCTACCCAATTATAATTAACTCCGGAAGTACTTGAAGAACCGTTCAATTGTACTGTTGAAGATGTACATGTCAATTGCTTGTCAGATCCGGCATTTACGTTTGGAGTTGTACAATAGTTAACATTGTAAGGTGCACCATTAATCGTTACACCGCAGCGAACATTTACTTGAGTAGCACTCCACAATGCTCCGGTTATATCTGTTCCACCTGAAAGAGCTCCAATTTTAATTGCTCCATAGGGAGCCCAAACAGTACCCAGCCAACTTGATTTTATAGGCCCTGTGCAATTCGCAATTACGAAAGCCAGTGTTCCATTAGAAGATGTACTGCCCGTACCATGAACCTCAGTATAAATTCGGTTTGCACTTCCACCATTAA
Source organism: Bacteroidetes bacterium UBA4408 (assembly GCA_002389785.1). Taxonomy (GTDB): domain Bacteria; phylum Bacteroidota; class Bacteroidia; order UBA4408; family UBA4408; genus UBA4408. The sequence continues at coordinate 4,294 of DGQS01000110.1, read as the reverse complement.
TCATACTAGCATGGATTTGGTTAAAATCTGCATCGCTGTGGATATAAATTTTAAATATCCCATTGGTACTATTTTTAAAATCATAAACCAAATCATTATCACCTAAATTGAGAACCTTGTTAAATACGTATACACCCGGACCATTTAAGGTAATTTTTTTAGCACCGGGCAACAGCATGTTTCGATAATTCCCGGGATTTAAAATAATGGTTGTAGTAACATCTACCGTCGATGCCAATGGAAATGTACTGATTGCAGGGAGTGAAGGTAGTGTTGGTAATACAGGTGTTCCAATTACATTTCCACCGCTTGGAGCAGGTCCGGAATAACTGGTTCCGGCAGGATGTGTTACTTTTCCAAAAATACTGGAACCTGAAGCAACTACAACATTTCCGTTAACATCTATATTTCCACCAATTGTTGAAGAACCAGCAATAGACAATGTTGTACCTGAAATTGAGGCTGCGTTTGCAGCGGTTAATTTACCGGTAACAATACTCCCGGAAGCTAGGTCCATCGTTTCCAAAGCGTGCATGTTACCACTGATTGTTGCGGATCCTGTAGTTTGTAATAATTTCAAACTCCCAATATCTCCGCCATTAATGGTTGAGTTGCACCCAATTTGAACACCTGCTCCGGGTGCCGTTGGAGTTGAACATCCTGCTCCTGTGCCATTTCCGGAAAAGAGTACAAAATCTGTAATCTGACTCTGTTGTGCAGTTACATGGCTAGCAATAAAAAATTGCACAAGTAAAAAACTTGCAATCAGGCATTTGTTTGTCTTGATTTTGGTGAATTTTTCGAAAAAGAAATTCACAAAAACAATAGGTAAATTGTTTCGCATGTTAAGGTGGTTTAAGTTAATATTTAGTATTCAATATCAATTGAATGTACTAATGTAACCTTTCAAAATTGCTTACCAAATAATATTTTAAATTATTTACGATATAGGGATTAAAAACACCTATGTATTGTAGGTAATTGTCGACAAATTGTATTTATTGTATTTTTTTGGTTTAGAAGAATAAAAAAACCTCTCAGTTTACTGAGAGGTTTTTAAGATTTAAACTTTCTTCACTTTTTGATTTGGAATTGGAGGTGGAGGAGGAGAGGAAGGTACTTCTAATGTATCATTCCAATCTTCGTCATCTGTATCAATTCGAATATCTACACCATTTTTGTTAATGCGAATTCTTTTACGTCCATTTTCTCGGTGTTGATTTGCTTCATCCAATCCTTCGCAATCCACACATTGCAATCCTTCTTTGGTCATTAGCCATCTGCGCATGAGCATGTCGCCATCCCAAGTATCGCTCACATTATCAATATCGTAGATAATATTTTTGGTGCTTTTGTTAAAGTAAATAATTTTTCCAACGGGTACTTTTAAAATTATTTTTACTGTTTGAGCTCTCCACTTATCTTCTTTTAAAATATCAAAATAAGGGCTAAAATCCAGTATTGAATCATGTTGTGAAAAGCTGTAATTAATACTTCTGGCTCGGATGGTTGCATCTTTATTTGTGGAACCTTGAGCAGATTTAATTACAACAATTTGAAAGCTGTCAGTTTCACTTTTTTCAACATCTACAATCGGAAAACCAAAGCTAATTCCTCCTTTGTTGATCTTCACTAAATTCCAATTATCAATTTTAACTCGAGAATGATATCCATACTTTTCTTCAAAATTGTATTTAGTATCCTTTAATGTATTCAAATAAAGTACTTGCGAAGTTGGGGTTGACAACACATAATTTTGTCTATAATTCGCTTCTTGCTTGAATTCATCTCCTATTTGAATACCAACGAATATCAATAACAATAACCCAACTATCCATAACGAAAAGGCTGTAATTCTTACTACTTTATTTCGGTTGCGAATATTGAAAAGAATTTTAATGCAGCTGTAAATCAACATTATCAAAGGAATTCCAACAAAAAGTAATAAGCCAAATGTTGCAGCATCAACTAAGGCTGGACTTCCTAAAAAGGCAATTAAAAAATCGTTAATTGAATAGGCTATCGGAGAATCGTTAACATGATTGTGAATCAAATTCGAGAAGCCCATGAGTGAACTTACCAGCATTGCCAGAAAAACGACACCCATTAATAGAAAAATTACCGAAAAGAATTTCAAAGCAAACTTAAAAATTGAACCGAAAATCATTCCTAAAAAATTAATCACTTTATCGGTAGCACTGCTAACTCGGGCTCTATTTTCGGCTGAGTTAGCCTTGTTTCCAAGATTGCTCATGCGATTCTTTACATCATTCAATTCTTCTTCAACACTTCGTTTTATATTATCCACATTAATTGGCTCACCGCGCATTTCCAGTTTTTCAGCTGTAGTTTGAGCCTTGGGAATGATTATCCAAAGTAAAATGTACAATAAAAATCCACTTCCAAATACAAAAAACAACACTGCAAATGCTCCTCTTAAGTAAAGTGGATCAATATCGAAATGATTCGCAATTCCGGCACAAACACCACCCAATACCTTATCATCGGGGTCGCGAAAAACTCGTCTACGCTTGTAACCACCGGTATACATAGTTTGTGCATCGCTTGTTTGTTGACTCGACGAAGAAATAGTTTCACCTTCGGTTGCATATTCTTCAGGTTTACCCATTTTCGCAATTACTTCATCCACATCATTCAAAACAACAACTTGCTTAATGGTATTTACTTTTTCTTGCAACAGCTCAGCAATTCGTGCTTCGATATCGTTCATTATTTCATCACGACCATCCGAATCTTTAAAGTAGCCTTTTATGGTATTTAAGTATTTACTTAACTTATCGTAAGCATCTTCCTCGATATGGAAAATAATTCCGTTTATGTTTATTATAACTGTTTTGTTCATTGTTTTGGTTTTTGTGTGGTTAAATTAACTGACTTTACGAGCTCTTCCCAGGTTACTTCCAATTCCTTTAGAAACTGTTCACCCAACTCTGTTAGTTTGTAGTATTTTCGAGGAGGTCCTGAAGTCGACTCTTCCCATCTGTATCCTAATAACCCAATATTTTTAAGCCGGGTTAGCAGCGGATATAAGGTACCTTCCACTACTATAAGTTTTGCTTCTTTCATGCGCTCAATAATTTCTGAAGGATATTTATCTCCATCGCTGAGTATTGAAAGTATACAAAACTCCAGTACGCCCTTTCGCATTTGCGCTTTGGTGTTTTCTATATTCATAGTTTTGTTTTTATAAAAGTTTAAAATGGATGTTTACTTTGTAGTGAGCTGATTCTTTTAACTTTATACTCGTCAATTTTGTCCCTTCAAGTTGCTCCACGATGTATTGATTCAATTCGGGGTTGGAGCTTGTTGTATTTACTTCCTGAATTGTACCACTGGTATCAACCTTAAAAAGTACATTCACACTTTCACTTGAAATAGACTGTTTTTTTAGAAAATCAGGAAACTCCAACTGATGGTCAAGTTGTTTTCTTATTTCTAAGGTTTCTCTTTCTTTTTGAAAATTTTCAACTTCTCCGTTTTTTGCTTTCGAAGGAATTTGAAATGCCATGAAAACTAAAATTAAAAGTGAAATTTTTCGACTGCCTTTTAGGACTTTAGTTTTATTCAACTTGCTGAATAAATTTGAATTGATTTTGGTTGTTTTCATTTTATTTAAGTTTATTTTTTATTACTGTATGCTTAACCTTGAATTTGACGATGCAAAGATATGTGCAAATAAATGTACTATGCTAGACATAGTACTGGAAAAATTGAATATATTTTATATATAGTTGAAAATCAATCTATTAAAATTTGTGCTTCGGGGTTATCCCTTCAGAACAGTTTGGATAAAAAGTGATTTTTTGACAAAATTTTAGTTTCAATATGTTGGTTTTAAAACTAACTTTGTTGTTCTAAATGTTCAGATAATGGGACGAAAACCAAAGGAGAAGCCAATAGAAGGTAAGAAAATGACAACAAAAAAACTCACCGCAAACCACGATGAGTTAATGAAGGAATTAAATAGGAAAGCCGATAATACAGAAGCTAAAGAGGATTTTGAAAAACTATTAAAACTTAGTTCTTTAAAACGGGAACTTTAATTTGATTGATGAAAATTTCAAACATTTGGCTTTGATTTTTTCTATTGTTATATCTAAACACACATTCGCTCACATATCCTGCAATATGTTTCTTTGATACGTGTAGGTAAGTACCATTAATTGAGCGTTTCAATTGAGAGAAAAAGCCTTCAATTGTATTAGTGGAAATACTTCCATCTCTATATTGTTTTAATGCGTGTTTAATTGAGTGCAAAATCCGGTTCAAATTG
>DGQS01000177.1 GCA_002389785.1 Bacteroidetes bacterium UBA4408 | reverse complement strand
GCTGAAAGTTATTTGCGTGAATACAACCGTTATATTTTACAAATCTTAAACATACACGAAGCTATTCCCGGTCATTACACTCAATTAATATACAGCAATCAATCGCCGAGTTTAATAAAGTCGCTTTTTGGAAACAATGCAATGATTGAAGGGTGGGCAGTTTACACAGAAAGAATGATGATGGAAAATGGCTATGATGATTCGCCCGAAATGTGGTTGATGTATTACAAATGGCATTTAAGAAGTGTGTGCAATACCATCCTTGACATAAGTGTACATACGAAAGAAATGAAAAAAGAAGATGCCCTAAACTTTCTAGTAAATGAAGCTTTCCAGCAACAGGCAGAAGCTGAAAATAAATGGAGAAGAGTTTCGGTAACTCAAGTACAACTTTGTTGCTACTTTACAGGATATTCTGAAATATATGATTTTAGAGAAGAACTAAAATCGAAACAAAAGGAAGCATTTAAACTAAAAGAGTTTCACGAAAAATTTTTAAGTTATGGAAGTGCTCCTGTGAAAAATATACGTAGTTTAATGTTAGCTGAAATGCAGTTAAATTAAAAACAGATAACGCATAAATACTGAAGCAAACATTTATGGTAATGGCAACTGTTAAATCGCTAAAACACTACAAACAATATGCTCCAGACGAAGAAAATGTTTTGTTGTTTTATCATTTGCTTGATGCGAAAGGCAATAAGCTGAAAGAACAAACTTTCGCGCCCGATGGCGAGCTAATTGAAGAAAAAGACTATCGTTATAATGAAAAAGGAAATTTGATCGAAGTGAAGAGTCATTTTGTCGCGGATGAGGTTATAGAAATTATTCGCTACGAATACAACCCTGACGGAAAGATTTCTAAAACACATAAGTGCTATGGCGAACAAGGTGATGCCGATACTACCCATTTTAGTTATAATGAATCAGGTAAATTAGTTGAAAAACGCAGTGAAAACAACGATGGAGAAATTGAACATAGCGAACTGTGGAAGTATTCCGATGATTTGTTAATGGAAACTAATGTAAAAGATGGAGACGGAAAAATTTTAGAATATTCGAAATTTAGCTATACAAAAGAGGGAATTTTATGTGAAGAGTTGAAGTTTAACTCAGAAACAGAACAAGAAATAAAAATTTTGTACGATATAGTATTGCCGGGGAAAACCCCAGATACAACAATGTATAATAAGGCAGGAAATATTATTCAACGCACCCGCCACACTTATAATGAGAAACAGCTGTTAGTAAAAGAAATTACCGAATCGGTTGTTAATGGCTTACAAAAATTTATTAGTGAATTTCAATATACTGAAAACGACTTGCTGGAAGAATCAAAAATTGTTGATAAAAATGATAACCTTATTTCAAAAATCAGGTACAAGTACAACGAATTTTATTTGCCGAGCGAGGAACAACATTTTGAAATAACAGGAAGCGGCGAAGAAAATTTAGAAAGCCGAATAATTTTTGAATATGAATATCATTGATACTACGTTGATAGTGGTATCTAACTTAAACCAGTATTGACTTTTACATTTTAAACCAGCACATGAAACGAATTATAAGTTCACTCTCTTTGATTGCTCTTGCGCATTCTCCTAGTTTTGCACAACAAAAAGCCGCAACACCTTCTACGAAATCTCAAACGAATGTTGCCGCAAAGCCTAAAAGCAGCCCGAAGGTTGATATTGTTGGTGCAGCGGTTAGTAAAGATGCACGTGGTGCTGTTATGCCTCTAGCTGATAAAGAACCTTTTAAATTTTATACCAATCCCGATAAGGAATTACTTACCATTGAATCTAGCAATCCGGCTTTTAAAAATTCGGAAATTGTTATTAGCGACAATAATGGAAAGTCTGTAAAACAAGTACAATTAGAAGGCAATCAAACCAAAATAAATGTGAATACCCAACGTTGGGAGAATGGAATTTATGTAATCGTTTTAACCCAGCATACTACCCAACAAACTATCATGCAAAAAATTGTTTTAAATCGTTAATAATTTTTTAATAACTCTATAAACAAGCCGAAAATCCTGATGTGTTTTCATTTATATTTGTGTTAATCACAACCAAATGAGAACATTACATCTAATTTTCGTAATTGCATTGAGCCTTCCTCAGGTTCTTCTTGCTCAAAAAAAAGAAGTGAGTGCCGCTTCATCTTCATCCGGAACTAAAAAAAATGGAGGATCAAGTATAACAACTGTGGGTGATGCGGTGGTAAGAAATGCTGCAGGAACAATGGTAAGAGGCAGCTCTATACCGAAACAACCCTTTAAAATATATACCAATCCGGCTCAAGAATTACTCATTGTTGAATATGCCAGCCCTGATTTTAAAGATGGAGATATTAAAGTGAGCGACATAAAAGGTAAACTCATAAAACAGGTTAATTTGGAAGGTAATGTAACAAAGCTCAATTTGAATACAGCCAGTTGGAAAAATGGAGCATATACAATAGTCTTAAGCCAATACAGCACCCATCAAACAGTGATGCAAACAATTTATTTAAGTCGCTGATAGATATCCAATCAAATTAGAAAGTGAATCTTTTTTTAGATTAACCTCAAAAGAAAACTTAGTTTCGCAAAAAAACGTAGCTGCATGTACAAAAAGATTTTCTTGTTGATACTACTTTTAAAAAGTGTATTCTTTTCTGTTACAGGAACTCAAGTTGCGAATTGTAAATCAACTAAATCCGGCAACCTAACTAGCGAAGCTAATGTATTAGCAAACAATAGTCGCAGCGATACCGTTGATATTTTAAATTACAGCATAAATTTATCCATCACAAATTTTACATCCAAGGTAATTAGTGGGTTTTGCACGATAAAATTCATTTCAAAAATAAATGGACTTCAGTACCTCGACTTAGATTTATTAAAACTCACTGTGGATTCTGTTAAGCAACACGACACCTTGTTAACTTCAACCTATAACGACACGTTGCTTCGACTATTTTTGACAGGAAGCTTAGCTCTAGCAGATACCGATTCGGTAAGTGTGTATTACCATGGAGTACCTCAAACAGATGCTACAGGTTGGGGAGGATTTTATTTTACACCAACTTATGCGTATAACCTGGGTGTTGGGTTTGGAGCCGATCCTCATGTGTACGGAAGAGTTTGGTTTCCTTGCTTTGATAATTTTATTGAAAGAAGTACCTATGATTTTACCATTACTACAGCTTCCGGTAAAAAGGCTGCATGTAATGGAGTGTTAACTGCACACACCATCAATGCCAATTTAACCGAAAATTGGACCTGGAAATTGGATCAAACAATTCCAACTTACTTGGCTTGTGTAGCTATTGCTGCCTATAAAACAGTGCATCAAAATTTTACAGGAATCAATGGCAATGTCCCTGTTGAATTGCAAGGTGTAGCACTCGATACAACCGGAATAAAAAATTCGTTCGTTAACTTACAAGCTGCATTTAACACTTTTGAGCAGAGGTATGGGGCTTATCAATGGGATAAAATCGGCTATAGTTTTGTTCCTTTTACCGGAGGAGCGATGGAACATGCAACTAACATAACTTATCCGCGTTCTTTTGCTACTGGTTCACTTAGTTTTGAGAGTATCATGGCTCATGAATTATCACACCATTGGTGGGGCGATTTGATAACTTGTAGAACTCAGGAAGACATGTGGCTCAATGAAGGAATGGCTTCTTATAGTGAAAATTTATTTACAGAAAATGTTTATGGAAGTGACCAGTACACAAGGGATGTAAAAAGTAATTTGACTGAAATATTGCACTTTACACATCACAAAGAAGGAGGTTATCAGCCTATATCAGGTATTCCACACTCGCTAACTTACAGCGATCATGTTTATTTAAAAGGGAAAGCTGTGGCTCATTGTTTAAGAGGATACATGGGAGATACCTTATTTTTTGCGGGCTTACATTATTTTTTAACCGCTAAAAAATTTTCAGATGTAAGCAGTTATGATTTTCGCGATGCTCTTGAAACTTCATCCGGTCTTAATTTACATGCATTT
>DGQS01000174.1 GCA_002389785.1 Bacteroidetes bacterium UBA4408 | reverse complement strand
AAACACGATATCCTAATTTTAGCTTCAGAGTTAAGCAATTTAGGTGTAGCACCTGGTGATATTTCGGCGATAGCCTTTAATGTTACAGCCATGAATTTTCCAACTACCTTACTCAATTTTTCAATTGGGATGAAGGCCACTAGCCAAACTATTGCAACTACAGGTTTTGCAAGCGGATTAACAACCGTTTTACCTGCCGGTACCTATCCTGTAACGGTTGGTTGGAATACACATACCTTGTCAACTCCATTTTTTTGGGATGGAACCTCCAATTTATTAATTCAAACCTGTTTTAACAATACAGGTTTTCTTAATTCAAACCCTTCCATGACCTATACAACTACTGGCTTTCAAAGTGTTAGTAGTTTTCGTCAAGATAATTCTACTACCGTTTGTAATGCTTTAACCGGCACAGTATCAACCAACCGCCCGAACATGCGCATTACTTACACACCTTCATCAATTCCTCCGGTAACTAAATTCGGAGCAAACGTTACCAATACTTGCCAAAATACAGTTCAATTTAAGGATTCCTCTTGTTGTTTGGTTAGTTCTTGGGCTTGGGACTTTGGTGATACTACTGCGATTGATACTACTCAAAATCCAACTCACACTTATGCCCATCCGGGAGTTTATACTGTATCTTTAATAACTACCAATAGTTTTGGTTCAGATACATTAATTAAAACAAATTATTTAACAATTTCATCAGGGGGAGCTACAGCTGCGACCTGTACTCCAACTTCTACTACTCCATTTGGAGGTTTTGGACTAACCTCAGTTCAGTTCAATACAATAAATTCAAGTTCGGCAGCCGGAAATACCGGTTATGAAGATTTTGCTTGTATTGGTTTTACAGATGTATATGAAGGTTCAGCCTATAACTTATCATTAAGTTCAACCGGTTCGGTAACACAAAATTTCAGAGCTTGGATAGATTTTAATAACGATGGTGTATTTAGTACCTCAACTGAAACGGTGCTATCGGTAAACAGCGCAGTTGCTGCGACAACCTCGGTGGTTATACCGGTAGGAGCTGTATTAAATACCCCTTTGCGTATGCGTGTTGCTGCTGATTCTGATTTCAGTGTAAATATTCCTGCACCTTGCAGTACCTATGATTTTGGTCAAGCCGAAGATTATACTGTTACCATCTTACAAAATACGAATCCTCCGCTGAGTAATTTTACAGTAGATGCACCAGTTACATGTAGTGGAAATGTTGTATTTACAGACCTTTCAACGAATAGTCCAAGTACCTGGGATTGGGATTTCGGTGACAATACTACTTCTCAATCGCAAAATCCTGCACATAGCTATACTGCATCAGGAACCTATACTGTAACATTAATAACAACCAATGCATTTGGTGAAGATACGCTTGTTAAATCAGCTTATGTAAATGTAACTCTTGGTGCTGCTCCAATTGCTCCTAGCTGCAGCCCGTCAACTACTTTATATTGCTGTGGTTATGGGGTATATAATGTTACCTATGCATCCATTAACAATCCAAGCGGCGCAGGTAGCGAAGGATATCAAGATTTCACTTGCATTAAATCCACCGAAGTGACCGAAGGATTTGCCAATTTATTATCAATAGAAACCGGCATTTCAAACGCACAAGATACACGTGTTTGGATTGACTACAACAATGACGGAAGCTTTGGTACTTCTGAATTGGTATTGACTTCGAACAACCAATACAACCCATCGGTATCTTTAACTATTCCAACCGGTGTAGCTGTTTTAAATACTCCTTTGCGTATGCGAGTTTGGACAGATTTTGCCGGTAGTACTCCCGGAGCCTGCAACAATCCCAACCGTGGCCAAGTTGAAGATTATACTGTAATTGTAAAACCTAACACTGCCCTGCCAGTTGCTCAATTTAGTGCCGATATTACCATTTCATGTGGCGGTTTGGTTAATTTTACAGATGAAACAACCAACTTAGTAACATCTTGGGAGTGGAATTTTGGTGATAGTTCAGCAATTTCAACCCAACAAAATCCAACCCATCAATACAGTGCTACAGGAATTTATACAGTAACATTAATTGCAAGCAGTATTTACGGTACTGATACTTTAGTAAAAACAGCGTATATAAATGTAGTTTCAACAAGTCCAGGTCCTATTAGTCCAAGTTGTTCTCCTGCCACAAGCGGTTATTGCTGTGGAGTAGGTATTTACAATGTAACATTTTCGACCATTAATAATTCGACCAATGATGGAGTTGATGGATATAGTGACTACAGCTGCTTGTTGCAAAGTTCAGTGATGGCAGGATTATCTTATCCTGTTTCAATTACAACCGGACCTATTTACAATGAAAATGTTCGTATTTGGATAGACTACAACAATGATGGTGTATTTAATACCGGTAACGAGGTTGTGTATACCGATTTAAATCATCTCGCTAACCATACCGGAAACATTAACATTCCAAGCAATGCTGTAACAAATACACCCTTGCGTATGCGAATTACATCTGATAATTCAAATCCATTAACTACTGCATGTACACAACCTTTATTAGGCCAAACTGAAGATTATGGAATAACCATTCTACCAAATTCAAATCCGCCTGCTGCAGGTTTTACTGCGAATACTTTATTAACGTGTAATGGTGTAGTAAGTTTTACTAACACTTCAAGCAATGCAACCAGTCAAGTTTGGGATTTTGGTGATGCGAGTGCAACCTCTACACAAACCAATCCTACACATACTTATACAAGCAGTGGAACCTACTCTGTAACCTTAATGGTTTATAACGCAAATGGTGGTGACACTTTAACCATCTCTAATTATATAACTGTAACATTGGGAAATGGTCCAATCAATGCTGCCTGTTCACCAATAACCACAAACTATTGCTGCAACAACGGTATTTATAATGTTACCATGGGAACTATTAATAACACTACCGCAGGAGGAAGCGACAGTTACAAAGATTATAGCTGCAGCATAAGAGATACCACTTTGGACGGTGGGCTACCAACTAGCATAAGTGTTACAACCGGTGCAGGTCAAGCCGAAAATGTACGGGTATATATTGACTACAATAACAATGGAAATTTTAATAGTCCCAATGAATTGGTATATGCAAATAACTCTTTGCTAACGCATACCGGAATTATCAATGTTCCAGCAACCGGTGTTGTATTTTATACGAATTTAAGAATGCGAGTGATGTCAGATTTTATCAATATAACCAATGCTTGCGGAAATGTTACTTATGGACAAGTAGAGGATTATACAGTATTTATACGACACACTCTGGCTACAAATGATTTGGCAGCTGGTGAATCGTTACAAGTATTCCCAAATCCAAGCAATGGAATCATTCAATTAAATTATTCTTTTGAAGGAAATAAAGAATTAGCAATTGAAGTAACAGATGTTTTAGGAAGAACTGTACTTAGCAAAAATGTATCAGTTTCATCTAATTACTCTGAAACATTTGATATGAGTAGCTTTTCAAAAGGAATTTACATCTTAAAAATACTGAGTGATAAGCAACAAATAACTCGTAAAATCACTTTAGAATAATCATAAACCATAACCAAATTAAGCCTTTCAACACGATAAAAATAACTCAGTATAAAAAACCCTATGAAAAATTCAATTTTTAAAATCACCTTGATCGCCCTACTTCTAATAGGATCTGCTGCTTCAACTTTTGCAACACACTTAATGGGAGGAAGCTTAAATTATACCTACGTTAGTTTCAATGCACAAACTCAAACAGCCACTTACGATGTAGTTGTAACGATGTACAGAAGATGCGACGCAGGGAGTTCACAATTTAGTCCTAACATCAACCTTGGTGCCTATATTGAAAATACAAGCAATGTAAACAAAGTGCTTTTTTCGAGCACCAATATTGGACCCGTAGTTACCAGTCCGGTTGTTTTACCAAGTGGTGGAGGCTGTACTTTTAATCCTAATGTGTGTGTTGAAAAAGGTGTTTATTCGGCGAATATCGATTTACCCTTGCAAGCACAAGGGTATCATTTAATGGTAGAAACCTGCTGCCGAAATACACAAATATTAAACATTGATGCAGCTGGAAATAATTTAGGGATGAGCTTTTATGCTTACGTTCCACCAGCCTTTGTAAATAACAGTTCACCTGTATTTGTGGATGCTCCTGTTCCCTATTTATGTGTGAGCGATACAACGAGTTTACTGAATTCAGTAATTGACCCAGACGGCGATTTGCTAACTTATTCGTTTGTTTCACCATTTCAAGATTTGACGGGTGCTACACAATGGAATCCGCCGGCTACTTACACTTATCCAATTGCAACAACTCCTTACAATCCTACTTTTAGTGTGACACAACCTTTTGGCCCAGGAGGTACAGCACAAATTAACGGTGCAACCGGTTTAACACAATACTCACCTCCCGGAATTGGATTTTATGTAGTAGCAGTCGAGATAAAAGAATTCAGAGGCACTAATCCTAACCCTATTGGAATAACGCGAAGGGATTTACAAATAATTGTAATTAGTTGTCCGCCTAACACAAGCCCAAATCAAGCTATTGATGTTGATTCAAATGCCGTTATAACTACTTATAATAATCGGGCAGGACAAGCTATTTGTTTT
>DGQS01000109.1 GCA_002389785.1 Bacteroidetes bacterium UBA4408 | reverse complement strand
GTCTGCATAGGCCGGTCCGCAAAATACACCCGGTGATGGAGAACCCGGAACTGCAGCTATAGTAGTTTGAGCACACAAGCGATAGGGAGCCCAGGTACCTCCAATACCGTAACCAATGTTCGCCGGAATAATGTTTTCATAAATTGAAGCTACATCCACATTGTCATAATCATCGGTTAATATATCGGGAATAGTATTTGAAACTGTTCCCGCACGAATCCAGTTTACCGGAAATGGGAAATCTCCATCAGGAATTCCGCTTAACCAACGTTTGTTATTATCGGCAAACTCAATTGTACCGCTAATAAATCCATTGTTAACCGAGGAAGCTGTTCCAGGATCAAAACTTTGTGCAAGGTTTACCGAAAATCCCCAGTTGGTCAACTGTTCAGCTCCCACATCAATGGTGTTTTCAGAATTAATGGTTTGGCCTGTGCTGGTATTGGTAATGCTCCAGTTCGCTTTGTTAATTGCGGTTGGGGTTAATCCCGGTGTTAGCAATTTAAGTACATACTTTGCCGGAACTACTGCCAATGGGTCTATTACTTTTATATTTACAGGACCGGCACCTGCTTTATAGGTTATTTGCTTAAAGTTAGGATCGGCTAATATTGCTTTTTCTGATTCGTCGGTTAGTTCAAGTGCAAAGCCTCCATTTCCTTGTCCTTCAATACGCGTAATTTCCGGTTGCATTCCATATTCCGAATTGGCAACAGTTCCATTACTTTCAGGAGCAACAATATGTGGAATAACGGTGTAAGGTTTACCGGCTTTTCCTACATTATTTCTCCCGGCTTTGTAAGGAGTTTTTTGACCGTCAAATGTCAATGGGTCTTGCTGGTCGTAGGTTTTGTAATTGTTGTAACCGTAAGCCAATGCTAGGTAATAGTACTTTTTGTGGTTAATTAACCGCTTGTCTCCTGAAGCAAAGGCATCTTCGCGTATTCGAAACGACTTTGAAATTCCTTTGTCTTCACCTACTACTTCGAGTTGAGGTATGTTGGCATTTAGTGAAGGCTCGTACTTAAAATTTACCAATTGTGAAACACCATCTTTTATATCCGATTGTGCTACTAAACGTGCAAGATCGGGATTGTAAATATCGGCAACCGAAGCATCGGCATTTTTCATTTGAAAAATTTGATATCCCTGAAAGCGATAATAAGGATCGTAAGGAGGGTTAACGCCCGGAGGACTTGCAATACCGGGATCTAACTCAATGTATTTATCTTGGTAATTGTTCGAATTTTTTTTGTTGGATAGGTAAATGATTATTTCCTTGTCTAATTCTCTAAAGCTCATATCAGGTGCATCCGGACCATTTAATACTTCAAAACAATTGTCAAATAAGCGTTGTGCTTTGTCGTCGGCAGCTTTCATCAAATTTACCGAGGCTAATGGCCCACCGGAACTGGCTTGTGCCCATACTGCTCCAACAGTTACAATGTTAACTGAACCAGGTTTTAAAGTAAAAATACCCGAAGAATGTATAAAGCGTCCATCAACTTGTGCAGTCATAGTCCATGGATTTCCCTGATTATTTGGGTCTGTATCCCATGGAAACATAAAATTGCACAAAATGGTGCTGCTAAGTCGTCCGCTTCCTCCATAGGTTATCGGATTATTATCTTTCCATCTGCCTTTTAAGTAGCCATAATACTGAGAAGTGTTTGAGGGGTTACCTTCTAAAGAACCATCGTTTTTATAAAACATAAACTTCTCCATTCCCAAACGTTCATTGTCAACAATCCCATCCCCATAACCTGTTCCATTAAATGTAGCACTGGCTGGATTGTCAATTGAGTCAGCATCGGCTAGTGGTCCTTGAAAATAATCTATACCAATAGCCGGAGGGTTCAACCCATAATGATTTTCTCCATTGCCATCATCGTCAGCATCCCCATTGTAACAAAAACCTAAACCTCTTCCAACATCACAACCAATATAGTCATCGTTCGGATTTCCTAAATCCGGATCAACCCACATTCCTAAATAACAGGAATCTAATTTATCGCTCGAACGATTGAAGATTTGATACTGATAAAAGGTCATGTTATTTATTTCATCATTTGTTGCAAAAGCAAATGCTTGCGCATGAATTTCAAGCCCAACTTGTGCACCGTCTGATTCAGTATGCACATTCCCTTTGTCGTTGAATACCCACCACAAGGTGCGGTCGCCAAAAAGTTGTGCTTCAGTTTTACAATCACCCATTTCGTTTTTAAAACTGTAACCCGGATAATCACCTCCCGATGGATTGTATTCACCATTTTGATCGGCATCGTAAAAAGGTGCCAATGGTTGTGTAATATTAGCATTTCCATATCTGTCAAAGGCCGGCCAACCTTCAATTGAAGCGGGAACAACGGCGCTGCTTCCAAGTGCCTCAAAATTTGCTCTAAATTCTTCCACTTCTTTTCGTGTAATCAAATAGTGTCGGTCGTATTGAGCACAAACCTGCGATTCTATCGAGGCATTGCTCTTATCTAAAGGACCGGGCCAAAAATCGTTTCCTGTTTGACGATAGGTCATTGCAGCAACCTTTAAATTTGAGCCTTGCGATAAACCTCCAATCCATAATGAACCGGCAAATAAGGAATGCTTTTTCGAATCTTTTGGGATTTCATACTTCGGGTCGGTTAAATCCCACCACATATCGCCCCCGCCCAAAATTTTGGTGCGTACGTTATTGATGTCTAAATCGATGCGCGAACCGCTTTGTGAGCAGGCAGCAGTTAATTTAGCAGTTGGTGGAGGTATTGCAGTGTTTTTTTGACCTACATTTTCTCTCGCACTAACGCGTAAAAAGCAAATTACCAGTAGTAAAAGTACCGGTGTTTTTAGTGTAGCTTTTGTTTTCATGTGTATAATTTTTAGTTCTAATTTTTTATAATTTTGCTTAAATCGCCTATTTAACAGTACTTTTAAACGATTTAATAAAACCGGAAAGGCGTATATTTCTCCCTCCTTTTCTGTAAAATTAGCCGCTACAAGTCTTGATTTTCCAACAAAATTTAGCGCATCTATACAAGTCTAACTGTATTTGATGGATCGCTAAAATGAGTGCTTTGCTTGTATTCAGAGCTATTGAGGTGAATTTTAAAAAGTGCTTTTTATACAAGTCAAAGCCATTTCCTACTTTGCGAAAAAACATACATGTCTAAGCAAGCATTTGAAACCTTAGGCGTAACTTTGCAGCGCATTAATACTGATATATAGAGAAGTTTAAACCCTACCGTTCTAAAAATAAATTACATGTCTGTAAAAGTTTCTGAAAATTTGCACCAGCTTATTCATTCGCTATCAAAGCCTGAGAAGCGATATTTCAAACTGTATTCCTCGCGACACATCATTGGAGAACAAAATAATTATGTAAAACTCTTTGATGCCATTGACAAACAGAAGGTATACGATGAAGCAGTTTTGCTAAAGCAGTTTAAAAAGGAAATTTTTATTCGACAGTTCAGCATCGCTAAAAGCCGCCTGTACGATGCCATTTTAAGAAGTTTGGATGCCTACAACAGCGACAGCAGCATTGATTCGCAGCTTAAAAACATGTTGCACTATGCCGAAATACTTTTTAAGAAAACCTTGTATGAACAATGTTCACGCATTTTGATAAGCGCAAAAAAATTAGCTACCAAGTATGAAAAACACATAGCACTGCTCGACATTTATCGTTGGGAAAAGGAGCTGATTGAAAAGGATAATTATTCAGGAAAATCGGAAGACGACATTAAGCAAATATTGGAACAAGACAAATTGGTGATTAATAAAATAAAAATTCACAAAGAGTTTTGGAATATTAAAAGTCGTTTTTTTCAGTTGTTAAACAAGGAAGGCAAAGCAAGAAGTCAACACGAAATTGAAAAATTTAAACGCATAATTGATACCACCTTGCTAAAGATTCCCGAAAGTGAACTTACAACTGCAACGAAGTATTTAAGCAACCACATTTATTCTGCTTATTATTTTGGAATCGGCGATTATAAAAGCAGCTACCGTTTTTTGCATCAAAACGTTTTGTTAATTGAGTCTACTACCTTTATTTTCAAAGAAGAACCAAACATTTATTTTTCGGTACTTACGAATATAATTTATGTGGCAAGTCAGTTAAAAAAGTATCCCGAAGTGTTGTTTTATTTAGCAAAATTAAGGGCTATTCCACACACACTCGAAACCAACAAAAACGAAGATTTAGAAGTAAAGCTCTTTTCGAGTGCATACAGTTTGGAACTTACCTTGTATGCTCAAACAGGTGAGTTTGAAAAGGCCTTAAAATTAATTCCCAAAATTGAAGAAGGAATTGATAAATATGCCGGAAAAATCAATAAAGTACGGCGCTCTTATTTTTATTTCAACATTGCCGTAGTTTGCTTTGGTGCGGAAAAATATACACAAGCATTGCGATGGACCAATAAACTGCTGAATGATACAGAAATTGATGAAAGCAAAGACATACATTGTTTCACTCAATTGCTTAACCTAATTATTCACATCGAATTAAAACACCACGATTTAATTCCTTATGCTTTTAAATCTACACACCGCTACCTAAATTCAAGGCAAAGAGTGTATAAATTTGAAAACCTCTTTCTGGATTTCATCAGTAAAATAATGAAAACCAAAAACCGCGAAGAACAGCAAAAACACTACAAGCGCTTACGCGATGAAATGAAAAAACTTCAAAACGATACTTTCGAAAAAACAGCATTTGAATATTTTGATTTCATATCCTGGGCCGAAAGTCGTTTGCAAATACAGTCATTTCAAGCCATAGTGGAAGAAAAGGCCAAACATTAAGCCTAGTGCAGAGTCATAAAATCATACAATAAAATAGGCTTTCATGCGTTAGTAATAATCAGCTAAAACCAATAAATTTGCGCGAATGAAAATTACTTACAATTACTTTCTCTTAACCATTTTGCTTTGTATTGCTACCTATACCTTGCAAGCACAGATAGCAATTGGGCATTGGCGCGATCATTTATCGTATAACAAAGCCACACGAATAGCTGAAGCCGAAAATCGCATTTACTGCGTGGCCGATGGTAATTTATTTTACTATGACAAAACCGATGGCAGCAGCAATCGTGTAAGTAAAGTGAATGGCTTGTCGGATGTAGGCATTAATACCATCAACTACGATGCGCGAACACGCACGTTAATAGTGGCTTACTCCAATGCTAATATCGACTTAATTCAAAACGATCGAATATTGAACATTGCCGATATCAAGCGAAGCACCATGTCGGGCAGTAAAAACATTAATACCATTTACATTGGTGATACTTATGTGTACCTGGGTTGCGGCTTTGGAATTGTAGTGCTTGATTTAGTGAAGAAGGAAATTAAGGATACTTATTACCTTGCCATCATTAACCAAAATGTGAACGATCTAATGTTGTTTCGCGATACATTTTATGCGGCCACCGATCAAGGAATTTACTATGCTGCTAAGAATAATCCCAACCTAGCCAATCCAACAAATTGGAAAAAACGAACCGGATTGCCTACTACTACCTACAATTCGATAGTGGTATACGATCATAAGTTTATCGTAAACAAACCCGTAAAACCCGGAAAAATTTACCAGTGCGATGTTGATAGCAATAAGTGGAGTCCTTACGATAACGAGGTACTTGAAAGGGTTCGTTTGCGTGTATATGGAAATAATTTGTTCATCCTGTATCCTTATGGTACCAGTGTGAGAGACGTTAATAAAAATCAAGTAAACTTTTTAGGCGGGGGCTACAATTACCCTAATAAATATCCTTTTTTTGCAGCACCTAACGATGTGTTGGTTGATAAAGATAACAGCACCTGGATTGCTGATTTACGCAGTGGACTTGTTGAAAATGATGTTCCGTATCATTTTATATATCGATCGCCATCCGGCCCTATCACAAACAATGTGTATTCAATGAGTTATTCTCAAAATCGACTATGGGTTGCTCCCGGTGGAGTTGATGATGCCTGGAGTGGAGTAGGGCACGAGGAAGGTATTTCATCTTTTATCGACAATACCTGGGCGTCAAAATCGGCGCAGTTTGTAAGAGATTCAACAATTCAGTTTGCAAAAGATATGCTGTATGTATTGCAAAGCCCAACCAATCCAAGTCGTGTTTTTGCCACTTCCTGGTATCAGGGTTTGATTGAGTTTGATAGCAATACCGAACAAATTGTCAAAATTTACAACAATACCAATAGCACCATAAAGTACCGACCTGAAAATCCCGGCGTTTGGGTTAGTGGATTGAGCTATGATAGCGAAGGAAATTTATGGGTTGTGAATCCATTTACTAGCACGCTTCTAAATGTATTTAAAAAGGACGGTACTTGGAAAAGTTTCAATACAACCATCAATTCGGAAATTACAGCGCGCGATGCAGGTGCATTGCTTATTACTCAATCCAATAAAAAATGGGTAGTGCTGCCTCGTGCAACGAATGAACCTGGAATTTTAGTGTTTGACGACAACAATACACTCGATTATGTGAATGACGATAAGGTAAAGAAACTTACATTCAGTCCGGGCAGAGGTGCAATTTGTGGTTCCGAAATTTTTTCAATTGCGGAAGACAAAAATGGCGAAGTTTGGGTTGGAACCGACAAAGGAATTTGTGTGTTTTATTCACCTGACGCTGTTTTTTCGAACGAAAATTACGATGCGCAACAAATTAAAATTGAGCAGGATGGTAATATTCAATACTTGCTCGAAACTGAAATAGTTACAGCAATAGCTGTTGATGGTGCTAACCGAAAATGGATTGGCACACTCAATAGCGGCGTTTATTTTATGAGTAGTGACGGTACTCAGCAACTTGAGCATTTTACAAAAGAAAACAGTCCTTTGTTTTCAAATGGAATTAGTTCTTTGGCAATTAATCCCGAAGACGGGGAAGTATTTATAGGCACCGATTTAGGAATTATTTCGTACCGAAGCACGGCTACCGAAGGTGTTGAAAGCTGTGATATTTTTGCTTTCCCTAATCCTGTATACAATAAGTATGAAGGGGTTGTAGCAATTAAAGGATTAACCCAAGATGCTAGCGTAAAAATTACCGACGTGAGTGGATCCTTAATCTATCAAACTAAAGCATTAGGTGGTCAAGCTATTTGGAACGGAAAAAATTTGAAAGGCGAGAAAGCTGCATCGGGTGTATACATGGTATTTAGCACAGCTGCCGATGGTTCTGAATCATGTTCAACTAAAATTTTAATAGTTAATTAATGAAGCCGCATGTTGAGCAGTACTAAAGCAATTGTACTTAAAGCAACTAAATATGCGGAAAATAGCCTCATTGTAAAATGTTATACCGAGCAATTCGGTTTAAAAACATATATCATTGGCGGTGTGCATGGAAAGAAATCAAAAGCTGCTTTTTTTTTACCCCTAAGTTTACTCGAACTCCATGCCAATCATAAAGAAGGAACTAAATTAATTCGACCCAAGGAAATTCAACTTGTAGCCCCCCTGTTGAAAGTGCATACCGATTTTAGCAAAGGTGCTGTTTTGTTGTTTTTAAACGAAGTAATTTATAAGGCAATTCGGGAAGAAGAAGCCAATACGGACCTATTTACTTTTCTGCATAAAAGTATCCTCGAACTCGAAATTACGGAACCTTTGAATCCCAATTTCCACTTAAATTTTTTAGTAGGTTTTACACGCTATTTAGGATTTTACCCGCAGGGTAAATGGAGTTTAACTGAACCGTATTTCGATTTACAAGAAGGAACATTTACAAGCCACATAAGTCCACTTTCGCTTGATACTGAACAGGCCCGGTTACTCTACAACACCCTGAATTTGAAGCAGCAAACAGCTTTGAATCGCGAAGAGCGAAAAACTCTGCTGGCTAAACTGATGCTGTATTTTGAGTTGCATTTAGAAGGATTCAAAAACATCAAGTCACTCGATGTTCTTTATCAGATTCATCAATGATGAACAATGGCATTCTCATTCAATAGAAATCCTTTTAGTGGCTTTATTTAGCAGTGTAAATAGTAGCGTAACTTACTCTACTATCAGCTTCCTGAAATAGTGCTTTTTATCACTGGTAACCCGCAACGAATAAACTCCTTTTTGCAATGGCACAGTAGTTAACGAAACAACTGAACGTCCTTGAGCTGAAACCAGCTGCTGTTCTGAAATTACTCGACCAACAATATCCGAAATTTGAACTGTAGTTGCTGCATTTACCGGCGAATTAAATTCGAGTGTGAAAATTCCTTTTGAAGGATTAGGATATACACTTAATGAACGGTCAAACAAAATATATTTTGACATATCGGTAGTTACATCAACATAAGCCAAAACAGGAACTCTGGGGCTTGGACAAGTACTTGATGCAGTAGCAATTTTCCAATCGTAAAAAAAGTAATAATACGAAGCACCTGCCGATGAACCGGTTAAAGTAACTACACCCGGTACACCATAAGGATAACTAACATTCGCCGAATTGTTGCGTAACATATACACACTTCCTCCCGGATAAGTTAATCGATAATAGCTCCCACCCACAACCGAAAAATTTAAATTTACGTAATTTAATCCTGCAATTACACTAGCTGTAGTGCTTTGCAAAACAGTACCCACATTGTTGGTGAGTTGCACTGTAATGGTTCCCGCATTTTGTGCATATATTTTTACACGCAACAAATCAAAATCAACATTGGCATAAAATAGCTCGTACTGTGCGGTGTTTACATAATTGGCTGCCCCAAGTGCATTGGTATGCGGATAAGCAAAGGCAGTATCGATGTGTGTTACCGAATTTTCGGCATAATAGGTTGTTGAAGAAGTAATGGTTGGTGTAACAAAGGTATCGCCTTTTGCTAGGTAATTACCGGCAGCATTGTACCATTTTATAGTACCATTTCCATTGGCTATTAATGTGGCATTTCCGGATACATACACTGTATCGCCTGTAGTAACAGGTGTTGCAGAAGCAGGTACTTCACTTAATGTATAACTTGCCGAATCGGTTCCGCAATAATTGGTAACATGCACTGTGTATGTGGCATTGCTGGAAGGAACTTTAATTTTTTGAGTTGTTGCACCGGTGCTCCACAAAATGGATGAGCCTGCAGTAGCAGTTAATTCAACACTATCGCCGGCACAAACTGTGGCAGAATTTTTATTCGATTGTATTTCAATAACCGGACTACCAGCCGGGTTTTGCTGGGTAAGTTGAATGGGTGATGCAAAGTAGTTATTGTTTTCATTTGATTCTAGAAAAAAGTTCTGTGGATCAACCTGAATTACTACGTAATATTGACCGTTGCAAGTTCCCGGTGCAATGTAGATCCATTGACCATCCAATGTTTCCCAATAAATATCGGTATATCCAACAGTAATTCCCTGAAAAATATTTCCGCACCCATAGTTTCCACCACCATGTCCTAAATTAATAATGTTGTTGGTAATAGTGTTACCTAAAGAATCTTTACAATGTCCATTGGCAGTAGCGCAACTTTGATAATCTTCTACACAAAATCCTACTTTATGACCGGTTCCAACGATGGGCCATTTTAATGGATTAGCTTCCGAAGTATCTTGAATACGAATGGTCATAATTTCCCAATCGTCAACATGGTAATGCCCATGGGTAGGATGATAAGTCATGCTTCCTGCAAAACGCTCGGTATAAGTCATGGCATTCCCGTTTTTATGGTACACCCGTTGTTTTAGCAATTGGCGAGGATTAGGATTTCCGTTTGGACAAGTAAATTGCGTGTTGGCATTGGGGTCGTTAATTGAAAATGTATCGGTTCCACAAATAAACCAACGTTTACCACTTGCATCTACTGCGCGAATTTCTAATGCGCCTCTCCCAACATTTGGAGTAGAGGCAGATAAACGCAATCGCCCATCGTCGGGACCCTGACCTGTAACACTAGTTCCGGCATTTGTTTGTGGATACTCATTGGGGCCTCCCTGATAAGTTTGAAAAGCATACTCACTTACCATTATATCCGGCAATAAATCACAATTGGTTGAAATACCATCGGGACACTGACAGCCTATACCATTTGTGGTAGTGCATTGTGCCATTGCATATCCTGGAATAATAAAAGCAAGTAAAGTAAATAGCTTGTTCATGGGTTTTATTTTGATGCAAGATATTTATTTTTTATAATTCAACCATCATTCATGATGATTCCCATTCCCACTTTTACAACATTCCGGTAATTTAGAATAGGCGAGCGAATCAGCCTTTAGTTCATCGGCATCATATCCCAATTTACTAATCGCTTTTTTAAGTTGTTCGGGCTGAATTTTTTCAGGATTGTAAGTCACCGTTAAATTCTTGCTCGGAACGTCGAGTTTGCAAAACTTTACTCCTTTTTCATACATCAAATTCGATTCAATGCGCTTTTTACATTGATCGCATTCTGCAGAAGTTTTTATTACAAGTACGGCTGATTTTTTGTTTTGCGCAAAAGTATAGGAGCAAATTAACAGCAAGGTGATGCTTAGTATTTTTTTCATTTTTGAGAAGTGTTAGTTGTATGAATTAGTAATTAAAATTAATAGTTAAAATTGTTTATTGTTTGTTAGCGTTTTTCTCTGAAAAAGGATTCCATCTAAATCCCAAATAAAACAATCTTCCCATGGTTGGCCCCCAAACAAGTGAAGCATCAAAGCTCGAACTAAAAGGCTCATCGGAAGCAATGATAGGATGATGTTGAACATAATTTCCAATGTTTTCGGCACCAAGGTAAATGTCTAGTTTCGGTAAAAAGTAACTCACTTGTGAATTAATAAATACAAATGGTTTTGAACGATCGGCAATTGCATATCCATGATGTACTAATCCTCCTGATGGAATTCGACTATATCCTATTACCTTAAAAGTACTATTAATACTCCATTTTTTGTTAGCGCTTTTGTATTCCATGTTAACCAAACCTTTATCACGTGGCACAAAAGGACGCTGACGCAAGGTGCCACTGTAATTCGTAAAAGCTTCAGCGTGCTTATAGGCCAGCATTACAGTAAAATTGGCAATCGGCTCCAATGTAATTTCTCCTTGTAAATAATGTGCAAACGAGGAACCCTGCAAATTATAAAATCTAATTTCATGCACATCTTCTCGGTCAACTACTACCTGGTTTTCAAAAAAGGTATAGTAATAATCAAAATTAACAACCGCATCGCGGCCTACTAATCTGAATTTGTGTGTAAAATTAGTACCGAAATTCCACCCGGTTTCAGGAAGTAGGTTATTCGAAACAACTATTTTTCTTGAAGAAACAAATGCAGTTGTGTTTTCAGCGTATATACGAGCAGTTCGCCAACCTTTTCCACCGCTCAAGCGCAGAGAAGTTAATTGTGTAAAATTATATTTTAAGTGTAAACGAGGTGTAAAGTGCCAGCCTTGTGAGCTCAAATAATCTTCTCTAATACCAGCAACCATCGAAAATTGTTGCAAATCGTTGTAGGTATATTCAGCGTAAGCACCGGGCACCAATTCTTCGGTACGTATCGGCATTCCATTCATTTTCTCAAAATAATCGTTGTAATTAAAACTCACACCACTTCGAATATAGTGACGGGTATCGCCAATAATAGTTTGATAAATAGTGTTTGCATAAAATGACCGTTGAGTGGCGTCGTAAGTGGTTGTTCCAAAATAAGCATTTTGCAAATGCAATCGGGTAGAGGTAATGAGCGCTAAACTTTGGTAGGGTTTCGCGCGATTAATTGTACCTGTTTTTGTAAATAGTTCAACCAAGGTATTCTTAATTCCAACTCCATAAGAGCTTTTCGTACCAAAATCTTTTTTGAAGTTAAAATTCGTTTGTCCTCCTTGTCGATCTTCATAAATGGCACGAACACCTACTTGCGCTTCCAGTTTATTTGGAATTCCAAAATGCCAACGATGGTAACCATTTAATTGCTTAAACAAGGGTTGATCTAAAAATCCATCCCGGTTGTGGTCGCTTTTATTAAATTGTGAACTACCATGGAGTAACAACTCAGAACTTGCATTTTTTTTAAAGCGATGCGCAAGTTGAACATTTAGTTCAGCTCTTCCTCCATGGTTTGCATAGCCATTTACAAAAAGCGGTTCGGCAGTTTGTGGTTTTTTTAATTCAATATTCAATTGTCCGGTAATGCTTTCATAACCATTGATTACTGAGCCTACTCCTTTGTTAATTTGAATTGACTCAATCCAAGGTCCGGGAGTAAAATTTAATCCATAACTAGCCGATAAACCTCTAATGAGTGGAACATTTTCGGCTTGAATTTGTGTGTAAATTCCATCTAATCCCAGCATTTGAATTTGCTTTGCTCCGGTAACAGCATCCGTTTGATTAACATCTACCACCGGATTGGTTTCAAAGCTTTCCGATAAATTGCAACAAGCGGCTTTCAACAATTCGGCTCCCGAAATATGCAGGGTGTTTATTGGTGTTAGTGTTGAAATGTTGGTTGCGTCGGAACGGCCAACAACTATAGCTTCTTTTAACTGCACACTACTTTTTAACTGTATTGATAGTTGCTCAGCATTATCATTAGTTACTTCAAGAGTATCGCTGGTATAACCAACGAAGCTTACAATTAAATGAAGTGGTAGTATACTTTCCGTAATAAACTCAAACTTCCCGGAACTGTCGCTAACAGTTCCTTGCTCAGTATTTTGCAGGTGAATATTTACACCACTAAGTAGTTCTTTTTTGTTTTTATTGTTTTCAAACACTTCACCTTTTATGCGTGTTTGAGCTTGTGATTTGCCGTACAGCAATAAAATACTTAGCAGCAACAATCGTAAAATTTTCATTGTATTATCAGTATTGATTTTGATTTAAAAGTGATGAATGAAAATTGTTTCATTCACCTTGTTTCTTTTAAATGAGGATAGCATTTGTTCATCTAGAGATAATAGTTGAAACACTATCCGCTTAAATCAAATCAATAATTTAGAAATATTATGCAGCAATTGCCTTCCATACAGAGGGGGCGAGGCGAATGGTAATTTAGCGCAGGAGTAAGAAGGGAGAGAAACTAAACTTAACGATACATAAGCAAGTTCAGTTGCCTGTAAAATAAATAGAGGAGTTTTCCACTCTGATTTTTGTAGTAAATAAAGCTTAAATGTTTGCGAAGAGATATCGCAACACTTTTTACTGATCTCCGTCTCACTGTGTGCTTTGTCTGCACAACAATCGTCTAATTGTTGGAGTGAAATAAATTCCTTTCCACTTTTGTCGCACACCATTTTAAACAGGGTTATACCTGTTGATGAAGCAAGTATAGCTACTGCCATTAAAAGTAAAAAGGAAGCTTTACAAAAGGATTTCATGTACCACAAAAGTACAAAAATTGGAACGAATTACCCGATTATTTTAGTAATTCATCTTTTTTAAAAACACGATTCACCCAACGTGGAAGTACAATTGCTCCAATAAATAAATACGGATAATAGCTAATTAAACGCCATAAAAGCGCAAGTGACGAGGTTAGCGTTTTGTTGTCAATAAACTCCCCAAGAAAATTTTTAAACATCAGCTCAGCAACCCCCGAACCGCCAGGTGTAGGACTTCCAATCATTAATATGCCCATAACTACCTGACGAGCATACAGCAAAAAATGATCAAAATGTATGCTGCTAAATGCCATAATGATGCAATTAATAATAATGAAACGCGCCGACCAACTTAAACAGGTGGCAAAAAAAGAAGTTAACCAATAGTTTAAATTTTTACCTTTTAGTTGTTTGGCGGCTATAACCATTTCTTCACCGGTTTCAACAGCTTGGTGTTTCCATTTGTGCAAAAATTTAAATGAAAATAAGCGCACCAAAAAATGCTTAACTGCATGTGCATTTACAAATAATGCATAGGCTATTACTAGTTTATAGGCGAGTATGGCAAAATAAATAAACCAAAAAGTATAGTATAATTCGTTACCGTGCGATAGTTGTTGGGCAGCAGCACTATCGAGGTTTGAAAATAGTCCTTCGCGTCCTGCAATGAAATAAACCAAAGGAGCCACTAGTGCAAAAAATAATCCATCTAAAAAAGAGGTGAACATCACCACCGAAATACTCTTTCCAAAGGAAATTTTTTCTTTGTTGATAATCAAAATGGCAAATGCAAAACCTCCGCCAAGTATTGCAGGAGCTATAGCTGAAGCAAATTCCCAAAGCATAATTACTTCAAAACATTTACGCCAATTTAGTTCTGAATCGGTTAGTATACGAATGCGCCACATGTAGGCAAAATCGCGCACTACCACCATACACAGTGCAAGCAACAACCACAGTGAAGTATAAAAAGTCCAGCTTACTTTATCAAAAGCACTGCTGTCAAAATTTCGAAACAACATGTAACTGGCAGCACCTAATCCCAATACAATTGGCACAAGCAATTTGCTTGGTTTTACCATATTGAGTAATTCGCTCGCTTTTCCCGACATGCAATTCGATTTCGATTAATTAATAGTTGTAAGGCTAAATAATTTTCACAAAGAAAACAAAATACACGATACTTGTGTTTTTGCTATGAGTTAATTTAAATAAACACAATGAAAAAAATTTATCACCTTGCCAATTGTACTACTTGCCAACGCATATTAAAGGAAGTAAAACCCGCTAAGAATGTGCTTTTACAGGACATTAAAACCGAAGCAATTACAGCAGTACAGTTAGATGAAATGGCTAAGTTGACCGGTTCCTATGAAGCCTTGTTTAGCCGAATAGCCCTTAAATACCGCGCGTTAAAACTCAATGAAAGAAAATTAACTGAGGCTGATTACCGAAAATACATATTGGAAGAATACACTTTTTTAAAGCGACCTGTAGCTATACTTGGAAAAAAAATATTTGTAGGCAATACGAAAGCAACAGTTGAAGCTTTGAAATCGGAGCTATCAAAGAAATAATTCTTTCTACTTTGTCAGCAGTTGCAGGGCCTTGGTCTTGTCAATCACAAGTTGTGCTTTTAGTGCTTCCAAGTGCTCAAATTTTTGCTCGTTACGGATGCGTCCTACAAAGCTAACAGCAATATGTTGATCGTAAAGGCTACCTTCAAAATCAAAAATATGTACCTCAATACTTAAAGCCCCACCTCCAACGGTTGGACGATTCCCAATGTTCATCATTCCGTGATAGTGATGGTTGCCCTGCTGAATGCGAACGGCATACACACCAATTTGTGGGATGAGTTTGCGCCCCTCATCTACCTGTATATTTGCCGTAGGAAAGCCAATAGTACGACCCCGCATCTGCCCTTTTATTACCTTCCCGCTGATACTATAAGCATAACCTAAATATTCGTTGGCCACTTCAATATTTCCACTTTGCAAAGCTTGGCGAATTTTTGAAGAACTTACAGCAACATGATCAATGTCTTGTACCGGTATTTCCTCCACATCAAAACCGTATAAGGGTCCAAATTCTTTTAAATGCTCAAAACTGCCTTCGCGGTTTCTGCCAAAATGATGATCATGTCCGATTACCAATTTCTTCGCACCCAATTGTTTTACCAGAATACTACGCACAAACTCGAGCGAACTTATTCTTGAAAACTCTTTGGTAAAAGGAATAATTACCAGATGTTCCACCCCAAGATTGCGTAACAAAGCTATTTTTTCTTCTTGCGTATTCAATAAACGTAATTCATTGTCATCGGGAAACAATACCAATCGTGGATGTGGATGAAATGTTAGCACAACCGTTTCGCCTTTATTGGCGGTAGCAATAGATTGTAATTGTGATATAATTTTTTTGTGCCCGAAATGCACACCATCAAAAGTACCGGTGGTTACAATGGCATTTGATAGGGTTGTAAAATCTTCTAATCGCTCGTAAACTTTCACGGGGGTTAAATACTTTGTGCAAAGTAAAACATAAAAATTGCTTTAATCAATTCTGTTTATTTTTCAGGTACAAACAGGGTTACATTTGTAATTTATAAACCAGTAAAAGCTTAGTTCAGTTTAATTTAATCACTAATTTCAGATATAGTAATTTCAATAGTGTTCTTTGTGTTTTTCACAGTGTCCCTAGTGGTTAAGTAATCATGCGCTATAACTTTAAATGATTTGAAAATACAGTAGCAGTTGGTTCATTATAAGGAAATAAATAGCTATTTTCGTAGTTCAAACTTATTTATAACCCAATTTATGAAGTATTTCTCCTTTTTAACACCCCTTTTTATTTGCTGTATACTTTGTGCAAGCACCACCAATGTTAGCGCACAAATAGTAATTAACGAATTTTCAGCTTCGAATTTATCTCAGTATGTCGATAATCATAGCGACTATAACGATTGGATTGAACTGTACAATAACTCTTCGAGTGCGATCAATTTAGGGGGTTATTATTTAAGCGATGACACACTTAATAAAACCAAATGGCAAATTCCCTCCACTGCTGTAATTGCAGCAAATGGATTTTTACGCTTTTGGGCTTCCGGTCGCAACGAGTTTATTGTTGGTAATTACCACACCAATTTCAGCCTTAAACAAACCAAATCAACACATGAGTACATCGTGCTTTCTGATGCTGCTGCTTCAATTATTGATTTTGTTGATATTCATAAAAAAACTCAACTCGGACATTCATACGGTCGTAAACCTAATGGAGCTGCTAACTGGGGAGTGTTTATTTCTCCGAGCCCCAATGCCTCAAATACCGCTGCACAATATGCTGGTTATGTAGCAAAGCCTTCATTTAGTGTTGCTCCGGGTTTTTATCCTTCCGCCATTTCTGTTGATATTACCTGTGCCGACTCATTAGCAACAATTCGATATACACTTGATGGATCACAGCCAACAACGGTTTCGCCTATTTATACCGGACCTATTACCATTGCATCTACCAAAGTAATTAAGGCCATTGCGTTTAATACTGCTTCAGGTAAATTACCAAGTTTTGTGGCTTATGAAACTATTTTTATAAATGTAAATCATACGCTTCCGGTAGTGTCAATTTCGGCAAGTGCGCTAACCTCGCTGGCCAATAACATTAATGCGAACCTTACCCCATTCGGAAGCTTTGAATATTTTAACGATGCACAAGTATTAACTGCCAAAAGCTATGGCGAATTTAATCGTCATGGACAAGATTCATGGGCCAATAGCCAACGCAGTTTAGACTTTGTTTCACGCGACGAAATGGGCTACAATCATGCAGTTGAGGAGGTGCTGTTTAATACAACAACTCGCAACGATTATCAACGGGTAATTTTACGTGCAGCCGGCGACGATAATTATCCTGCCGATCATGATCCCGACAATATTGGAAGTGCGCACATTCGCGATGCTTTTATTCACAATGTAGCAGTACAAGATAAGCTCGATTTGGATGCACGCCGTGGTTCAAAATGTGTGGTATATTTAAATGGACAATATTGGGGAGTGTATGATTTGAGAGACAATCCGGATGATCATGACAATACTAAATTTTATTATGGACAAGATAAATACCATTTGTATTACATCGAAACCTGGGGACAAACTTGGGCGCAATATGGCGGACAACCGGCACTTAATGATTGGAGCGCACTTAGAACTTTTATTCTTTCAAATAGCATGGCTAATCCTGCCAACTTTCAGTATGTTAGCGATCGACTCGATGTGAAAAGTTTGGTAGATTATGTTGCTGTAAACATGTTTACTGTTTGCTCCGATTGGTTAAATTGGAATACTGCTTGGTGGCGTGGACTCGATTCAAGCGGAACGCACTTAAAATGGGGATATACACTTTGGGACAATGATGCAACTTATGGGCACTATATTAATTATACCAACATTCCTGATACTTCTTCTGCTGCAGACCCATGCGATCCGGAAACTTTAAATGGAAGTTCAGACCCCCAAGACCACATTGGAATTTTATTGGCTTTGCGACAGAATCCGGGTTTTAACCAATACTACCTTACACGAATGCTCGATTTATGGAACACAACTTTTAGTTGCGAAAATTTATTGGCAAAACTGGACAGCACCGAAAACTTAATTGACCCTGAAATGGCACAGCACTCAACACGCTGGTCGGGAACTTACACCGAGTGGAAAAGCAATGTGGCTCAACTGCGCACCTTTATTACGAATCGTTGCAGCGATTTAACAACAGGATTTATGAGTTGCTATAATTTAACCGGCCCCCATACTCTTACAGTGGATGCACAACCTGCCGGTACAGGAACAGTGCAGTTTAATTCGGTTAACCTAACAAATTTGCCTTGGACCGGAACTTATTTTGGAAATATTGGAAGTAACATAATTGCTAAATCACTTGACACTGCTTATCATTTTGCAAGTTGGAGTGCCAATAGCCAAACAATAAATCCAAATGTGCAATCAGATACTGCAAATTTAATATTGACCAATTCCGATACCATTGTTGCTCATTTTATTAATCCTTCATCGGTAAAACCATTGCCAGCATCAGGAGTTTCGTTCTCGGTGTATCCAACTTTAATTAATTCAAGTACTACCATTACTTACCAATTAGCAGAAGCACAAGCTGTGCAACTAAGTATATATTCCTCTCAAGGTAAATTGCTCACAAGTATGGTTAATCCTAGCACCAAACAAAACGCAGGTACTTATACGGTGCAATTGGATTTTGGCAGCAGCAAATTAGCAGCTGATGTTTATTTAATAAAACTAAACGCCGGAGACTATTCAAAAAGTATTAAAGTGGTTTATTTGCCTTAGCGACTTTTAAATCGGTTTAAACAAAAAGGAAGGCCAAATTAAATGGGAACTTCCTTTTTGTTTAATTATTATTTCAATCACTGGCGCGTGTGAGAGCATAAGAATGTTTGTTGGAGATTTCATTTGTAGGTAGATTTAGTAAATAATTATTTTTTTTAAAGGGTAAAAGTCTTTATTAAAGATTGCCTGAAGTTGAAGTAAGTAAAACCCTGAAGGGATGTCGCTGATATCAAGTTGAATAGTGAAACCTAAGAACTTACCAGATGTTACTATTTTTTGTCCCGTTACCGTATAGAGATTTATTATAAAAGATGATTCAGGATTGCCTAAATCTTTAATTTGAAGATTTAGCGAAGTGCTAGCTGGGTTGGGAAAAATTTGAAAATAATCATCCTGAATGAAGAATTCTTCAATACCGGATATCTGAGGATTAACAAATCGCGCAGCAAAGGCCTGAAAACCAAACCCAGAGGGATCATGCTGACCACCCATCAGGCAATTCTGATTACGGTCAACCATAAATACCTTGGAATTTATTATTCCACCGCTTTTTGCATATCTGGTATACTCATGATAGGCTCCTGTTCTAAAATCCTCTATTCCAAAATATAAAGTGTCTAGAACTAAAGGCAAATGATTATAGGAGCCAATAATTGTACTATCGTTTGCAATTTTTCCAACGACATGAGTTATCCAGTGCCCCAAAAAATTGCCAAGCATGTCATATTTATTTATCTGGAAATAATACTGATTGGATGGGGTTTTAAGGTGATTATATGTTAGAATAAAACTATCCTTTGATAACCAATAATCTGAAATATCATACAGGA
>DGQS01000216.1 GCA_002389785.1 Bacteroidetes bacterium UBA4408 | reverse complement strand
AATTCAAATTTACTTGAAGTTCATTGGCGATTTCATTGAGATTATTGACTTTGTCATGCCAGTTAATTTTGCGGATTGTAAAATCTTCAAATTTCAGTGGAAAATTTTTTTGCTGAAATGCTGATTCAACATCAATTAAATTATTTTTTGAGCAGATACAAAGCACAAAACCTTCGGCTAGTTTTGATTTTAGAAAAAGTTGAAATTGTTGATAAATAATTCCTTTAACAGATGAATCGCATCGAATATTTTCGACTCCATTTTCTCCGACAATTCCGTTCCAAAGGGTATTGTCACAATCTACAACTATGACTTTCTTTTCTTCTTTGAAGATTTTATCTAACGAATCTATTAAAGAAGTTTTGAAATCTTCGATAAACCTTTTTTTGTAAGGCATCTGATACAAATAACCTAAATTAAAATTATATGTTTCATTTGTCCCCAATTGCAGAATTGAATTTATATTATCAACAAAAAAAATATTTTTGGTGTTTTGTAATCTTTGAATACCTGAATAATATTTAGTATCAAATGTAGTAGTTAAATGTTGAGATAAAACGGAATATGTTTTATTGAGAAAAATCAGATTTGAAATCAAAACAAATTTATAATTTTGCGAAACTTGCCTAATTAACTTAATAAGTTGTGTGATTTTTTCATCTTGATAAAACTTAAAATAATTATCAAGATGAATATATAAACAATTCGCTAAATTTTTTTCTGCATTAAGTTTTAATAATTCAGCAATTATATCTTCGGCAAAGCATATTTCAAAACTGTAGTCTTTCGATTCTATTTGTTTGACCAAACCTTCTAATGCTAAATCACTTAGGATTAATACTTTTTTCATCGTGTTATTTTAAGAGAAACTCTACAAACTGCCTATTTCTGGTAAAATAAAAAACCACTTCTTCTTCATCAAAAAGCAACGCAGGAACAGGACCAAAAACCTTTATTAATTTATATTTAGCAACTAATTCAGTTAACAATTCGTTATTGTCTATTTCATAGCAAAAATGATGAAATCCACTACCATTTTTTTTTAGGAAATTAAATGTTAGTGATTTTTCACTTAAAGGTTGTATGAGTTCAATGTATGAATTTGAATAATTACTTAGTAGGATTAAATTAGCATCTTGAATCGGGTCATAAACCTCTTTTATTGTTCCTTCAAAAATTAAATGACTAAGAAATGTAGAAATATTTTCAACTACAAATCCAGTATGATGTAATTTCATTTAAACTATTTTCCCCAATCTATCGCTCGTTAACTTATGCGCCACTAAACTTTCGCCGATAAATACTTCTTTTGGATTTGAACTACGATTAATTGATAGTCCCATTCCAATAAAAGTTTCATTTGATATGACTATATTATTTTTAAGACTTGCATTGATGCCGAGAAAGCAATTGTTTTCAACTACCGACTCGCCTCCAATAGTAGTATTTGCACTTATCCAATTGTTACTGCCTATTTTGCAATGGTGTCCGACATAAGTTTTACTCCAGATAACATTATTATCGTCTAACTGTGAAAATGGTTGCAAAATAACATCTTCGAGAACGATATTATTTTCTCCAATTAGGCTTGATTCAATAATGGCAGACGGATGAACAAAGTTTGCCAGATCATATCCTTTTTGTTTGGCTTGTAAGAATTTAGCTTCTCTAAGTTTATTCATTTTATTTGGCGAAAGTGGAATCAATAATTCATAGTTTGAAGGTTGAAATTTTGTTTCAATTTCCTCAAAACCTATTATGGGCAAACCGCAATGTGTCTCATCTTTTTTGTAAACCTCATCAATAGTAAAAGCCACAACGTCTGCCAAATTAAACTTTTGATAATAGTAAAACAAAACGTCTGTTAAATTGCCAACTCCAAATAAAACCACTTTTTTTTTCATATCATTCTACAATTTTAGCCGATATTTTAGTTTAGACAGTAGTTTCCATATAAATTGAATTACAAATATCAGGAAAATTAACTCCAACTTTTAACAGAGATTTCCATAATCTTGGGTCAAGGTTAAGTTGATTGAGCTGGTCAGTAGTCACAGGTTTTAAAAAAATTCCTTCGACATTGCAAATTTTTAAGCCACAATCAAGGGCAAACTTGGTAAAAGAATTTAAGTCAAAATATCTTTTATGACCTAATTGCAAATCGTGAATACTCAATTTGTAATAATTATCCAACATTCCTGCTTCATGACCAATAATCCGATGCAGTGAACGGGCATTTGGCACGGCTAAATACATTTTGCCGCTAGGTTTTAAAAATTGCTTAATATGGTTGATCACGATTGCAGGATCGTCAACGTGTTCCAAGACAAATCCCGCTTCAATTGCGTCAAATAATTCATCAGTTTGAAACTCTTCAAAATAAGTGTGCCGTATTTCGACTTGAGGCGGCGGATTATAAGTATTTTTATAATTTTCAATAATTTCTTTCGCGCCTTCAAGAATAAGATGTCGCTTTAAGTTATGACTAAATTCGTCTGAAATATTTTGGCTAACTATTCTATGTCCTATTCCCAGACTCAAGACGCTTTCTACTTTATTTTTTCGCATATCAGCGCACATTCTACTTGAATACCAATCCAAAGTAGCGAGATTCTCATCATTAAACTTAAAATCAGGACCATAAGCATTTTGATAAGCGTTTAAATCTTCAATTCTTTCCATAATATATATATATCTAAATAAATTAAACAAAAGTGAATTAATTTTACGATTTTGGTTATAGGGTTATAAACCTTGGCAAATAATAAATTTATAATATTTTCTAACTTTTTACTTTCGCCTTTGAACTTTTTGACTTATTGCTAAATTTTCTCCTATTTCATTACAAACATCTCTGACAATGTAGGCGGGACGTTCCATACTTCTATTAAACATTTTTGCAATATATTCACCAATTAAACCAAGAGCAAACATTTGAACTCCTGAAAAAAGGGCAATTATTGAAGCTAAAAAAGTAAAACCAGGAAGCGTATCTCTAAAAATCAAGTATCTGCCCAGAGTATAAATTAAGATAAACATCCCAAATAAGGCAAAAACAAATCCGGCAATACTGGCAAGTCGAAGCGGAGCAGTGCTAAAACCCGTTAGACTAACCATTACTTGATTAAAAAGCCGCCTAAAGGTGTAATTAGATTTACCTACTAAACGCGGTTGATGATTGATTTTAACGGATGCAAAGCGGGTAGTTCCCCACGAAAATAATACATCAAGGTGCAAATTAGGGCTTTGAAAGTTTTCAAAAGCATTTCGTAATTTAACATTAAAAGCTCGAAAAGCACTGATGTCTTGAATACTTTGGACGCCCATTGCCGAAGCCAGCAATTTTTTGGTTACGACTGACAAAATATTACGGAATATTCCATGCTGTTCTTGTTCGGGCTTACCGTAAACGACATCAAATCCTTCTTCTAATTTAGCTAAAAGTTTTATTATTTCTTCGGGCGGATGTTGCAAATCATCGTCCATGGTCACAATAATTCCATTTTGGGCGGCTCTAATCCCACATAAAACGGCATTATGCTGTCCATAGTTACGCATTAACGAAAATCCTTTTATCCAATTATATTCCTTCGAGAGCCGTAAAATTTCTATCCAACTATCATCCGCACTTCCGTCATTAACTAAAATAACTTCAAATTGCTGAGTGATTTGCGGCAATACTTGATTAAGCCGTTCAGCTAATGTCGGCAAAACCAATTGGCTATTATAAACGGGAATAACTATTGAAAGAGAAGGATATAATTTACTAGCTTGCATTATTTCTATTGTTGATTCCAGTCCTTGATTGCCGTAATTACTTGCTGTTGCTCAATATCAGTAAAACTATTATAAAATGGCAATCGTAACAAACGGTCACTAATATCTTCTGTCACAGGGCAATCGCCTTCTTTGCCACCGAATTTTCTGCCCATATCCGAAGTATGTAAGGGTAAATAGTGAAAGACTGACAAAATACTTTTTGATTTTAGATGATTTATCAAATTTTGTCTCGAATCAAGCGATGGTAACAGCAAATAAAACATATGGTAGGCTTGTTCGCAATCGTTTGGAATAAACGGCAATCGCACCTCACTACTTGCCGCCCAATCTCCTAAACCTTGATGATAATCATCCCAAATCTGTTTTCGCTTAGTTTGAATTTGTTCGGCGGCTTCCAGTTGAGCAAACAGATATGCAGCCAGCAAATCGGACATTAAATAACTGGAGCCGACATCAACCCAGGTATATTTATCAACTTGTCCGCGAAAGAAACGGCTCCGGTTTGTTCCTTTTTCCCGAATTATTTCGGCTTGTTCAACATATCGCCCATCGTTGATTAACAAGGCTCCGCCTTCACCGCAGGTAAAGTTTTTAGTTTCGTGAAAACTCTGCGTAGCCATGGCTCCGAATGTGCCGAGATATTTACCTTTATATTTTCCATATAATCCGTGTGCATTATCTTCAATAACTTCTATTCCGTGTCGGTTGGCAATTTCTAAAATAGTATCCATTTCACACGCGACCCCTGCGTAATGAACGACCACAATAGCTTTAGTTTTAGGCGTAATCAGGCTTTCTAACTTGGTTTCATCAATATTTAATGTGTCAGGGCGAATATCCGCAAAAACAGGTTTGGCTCCGCGCAGGACATAAGCATTGACCGTTGAAACAAAAGTAAAAGATGGAATAATGACCTCGTCGTCCGGTTGAATATCAAGCAATAACGCAGTCATCTCCAGCGCGTGCGTGCAGGAAGTCGTCAATAAGGCTTTTTCTACCTCAAAAGTCTGTTCGAGAATTTGATGACATCTTTTGGTAAATTCTCCATCTCCTGAAGAATGCTGACGCTCAATGCAATTATTTATATAAGTTAATTCTTTACCTACAAAAGAAGGCTTATTAAATGGAATTTTTATCATTTTTGGCTGTTATTAAACGATGAATTTTGGATCTATTAATTCTTCTCTAATCTATCTTATCAACTGAATTAAACTTTTCCCAATAACTATCAGATCTGATAAAGCTAATCTCCGGTAATAAGTTTTGAAAAATTATTTTTTTGCATAATAAGTTTGTGCTCAAATAAATGGTAGGACAAAGACGAAATTAAAATCGTTACCAGTAGAGCAAGTATAAAAAGCAGAATATTATTATATAAACCGAACAAAATGAGGAGTTTAATAGTGCAGAATATTACTATTGGATGATACATATAAAGTCCATATGAAATTTTACCTAAATAGTTCAAAATGGGATTTTCAAGCTTTAAAAGATTATTTCGATTAGCTGCTAAATTTAAAATAATGATTGCAAAAAGGAGAGAGAAAAACTCTTGATGAAAATATTTAATATGGATTCCCATTGCAATTAGAACAATTGTTGCTAAAATCGTCAAAATTTGAACAGTTTTAGTAAAAATAAAATCTAAAATGAAGTTCTTTTTGAACAAAGCAACCGCTGCTAATCCGCCAATTGCGAAACAATCAAAGTTCAAGGTTTGCCAGAACATATTAAAGAAGAATAAATTGTGGTCTGGATACACGCTGCCTAATTTGGACATTACCATTTTTACAATAAAATAAACCGAGCCAATAACAATTAAGATTACGGGTAAGTTCTTAAACTTTTTTACAATTAAAGGCTGGATTAAATAAAACTGTTCTTCAACTCCAATTGACCAGGTTTGTGAAGCAAATGGAACCGGAGGATATAACCAAAATGCCAAATTAGGCAAAAAGAAGACAAACAATAAGGTTTTGGGTAATAAATTTTCTTTAGCTCCTTCAAAAATAGCGGGTGTATTCAAAAACTCAATATTTGGAAAAACAAATAAACCTAAAATGACGATGAGATAATACAAACCCCAAATACGGAGAATTCGTCTGATGTAAAAGTCTTTGATTGAAATAGTTTCAGTAGCTTTTTGCTCTTCTAATAAAAGATAAGTAATCAAAAAACCGCT
>DGQS01000095.1 GCA_002389785.1 Bacteroidetes bacterium UBA4408 | reverse complement strand
ATGAAAAATTACAGAAGCCATGCGTGCTTTATGAAATTCATTTGGACCATACACATTAAAAAATTTTAAACCGGCCCAAAAAGGAGGAAAATTAGTTTGTTGAAGCACCCATTTATCAAAATCATTTTTCGAATCACCGTATGGATTCAGAGGTTTAAGCTTTTCAACTAATTCATGATTGTCGGAATAGCCCCATTCGCCTAAACCATAAGTAGCCGCTGATGAAGCATACACTAAAGGAATGTTGTGTTCAACGCAAATTTCCCAAATGTATTTAGAGTAATTCAAATTTAATTTATTGAAAACATCAACGTTAAACTCTGTAGTATCGGTGCGTGCTCCCAGATGGTAAACAAAGGTAACTTCAGAAGCATGCTGTTTGAACCAATCAATAAAATCGGAACGGTCAATTTGTTGGCTGTATTTTTTGCCTGCAAGATTGGGTATTTTTTCGAGTGGTGTAAAATCATCCACTAACAACAAATCAGATTTGCCCATTGCATTTAATTTACTCACCATGCAACTACCTATAAATCCTGCGGCACCGGTTACTACTATCATGATAAAAAAAGTGATTTGTCAATATTTGAAATGATTCCCAATGCTTGTGCACGTTGAAATAATAATTCAACCGCTGCTCTGCCTTTTTCGCCCAAGTTGAGAGAGTACTTAGTTACATACAAATTTATGTGTTTGTTTCGAACTTCTTCACTCATTTCCTGTGCATGTTGTGCTACAAAGTCAGCGCTCGAGTTAGGATGCTCAAATGCATAAGCGATACTTTTATGAATTAGTCGGTTTACTTTTAATTTAAGTGCTTGTGGCAAATTCCTCTGAACAACAATTCCTCCAAGCGGAATGGGCATAGCAGTTTGACTTTCCCAAAATTCACCCAGGTCGATAATTTTTTTTAAGCCTTTAGCTTCATAAGTAAAGCGATTTTCGTGAATAATTAAACCGGCGTCAACGGCACCACTTAAGACAGCATTTTCAATTTCTGAAAAAACGATTTCTGTTTTCTTTTGTGCTTTTGGAAATGCCAAAGAACATAAAAAATTTGCAGTAGTATATTTCCCCGGTATGGCAATGTGTGCATTTAATAAATCAGATTCATTTAATGGATTTTTCGAAATTAAAAGTGGTCCGCAATTATTACCCAAAGCACTACCTGAATCTAATAATACATAAGGAGTCGCAAGATAAGCGTATGCATGATAGCTCAATTTCGTGATGTGTAAACTGGAAGTAGAATTTTCATCTAAAGCAGAAAATGCCCTTTTATTAAGTGTTTCAACATCTTCTAAATACCATTCAAAAGAGATTCCTTCAGTATCTATTTTATGATGTATGAGTGCATCAAAAATGAAGCAATCATTAGGGCAGGGTGAAAATCCAAGGGTCAGATGTATAGGAGGTGTGTTCAAAAGAAAAGCTATTCAATTAATTTTCGTCGGCGTAAGAATTCATCAACTCAGCAACTTTAGCAGTAACAGAATCAATTGCTTTTGTTAATTCCCATTTCTCGGTATTTCTTTCCTCAACAAAATTAGAGATTCCGCGCAATTGAACACAGGGAATTTTTTCGTGAATACAAGCATACAAAAATGCGGCTCCTTCCATACTTTCAGTCATCACTTCTTTTCCATGTATTGAATGATAGTGCAACCTATCCTTTTCAATGGATGATTTTGTACCATGAACGGTATTAACAGTTATTCCATTCACTTTTTTTAAGGAAGTTAATACAGGATTTTCAAATGAATAGGTGCTCTTAATTCCAAGTGGAGTATGCGGAAAATCGTTCTCATCAAGCAAATTTATAGCAGATAATGGTAAAAATCCATTACTCGATTCTGCTCCACATTCGGGCAAATAATCTTCTGTCACATTCACCACTTCTCCCAACATTAAGTCTGAACTAAAACTACCTGCAACACCACAATTTATTGCAAAATCATAATTCCCGTTGGATACTATTTTACCTAACCAAAAGGAAGTTGCCATCATACCAACTCCGCTTATTAATAAATCTATCGAATGATTTAAATAGGAATAGCGGTATAATCTCGAACTAATCAATTGCTGCTCAAACTGCATCTTTTGGATCAACGGAGCTATTTCTTTTTTGGTTGCGCTAACCAGTAGTATATGCATTGTTATTTTTTTTGCAAAGATAGCTTTGAAAAGCAATACCGCAATTATGCGTTATATTTGCAATTGAAATTCAAGTAACATGGTATACATAACGCGTAAGGAACATTTTAATGCAGCTCATAAATTATGGAATGAGCAATG
The DNA here is from genome assembly GCA_002389785.1 of Bacteroidetes bacterium UBA4408. Classification (GTDB taxonomy): domain Bacteria; phylum Bacteroidota; class Bacteroidia; order UBA4408; family UBA4408; genus UBA4408. Next base: position 3,979 of record DGQS01000095.1, on the reverse strand, counting down.
GTCACAAGAAAAAAATTTTGAAATATTCGGCAAATGTGCCAATCCAAACTGGCATGGACACAATTATACTTTGTTAGTAACTGTTAAAGGATTACCCAATCCGGAAACAGGTTTTGTTGTCGATTTAAAAGCACTTAGCAAAATAATAAAAGATGCAGTTATTGATCCGCTCGATCATAAAAATATGAACCTGGATGTAGCATTTATGACAGGTAAAATGGCATCTACCGAAATTTTGACAGTTGAAATTTGGAAACAACTAAAGCATCACATTGATGCATTGGGCTGTAAACTGCACTCAATTAAACTTTTTGAAACCGACAATAATTCAGCAGAATATTTTGGGGACTAACATTTGTTAAAGTAATCCGACAAATTTGAATTTGATGCTCTAAACAAATTTGAAAATTCGTGGTTATAGGAATACTAATAAATTTGAAACATCTATGGGAGGATATAAAAAGACAGAGCAATACAATGAAGCTGTAACCACAAAGCTGGCATCGAGTTATAAAATGGTTTTGGCTGAACTGGGTGAAAATCCAATGCGGGAAGGACTTTTAAAAACCCCAGAACGGGTTGCTAAAGCAATGCAATATTTAACGCAAGGCTATGATCAAAATCCGGCCGATATTTTACGCTCAGCAATGTTTGCAGAACCTTATGATCAGATGGTTTTGGTAAAAGACATTGAAGTGTATAGTATGTGTGAGCACCATTTGCTGCCGTTTTTTGGAAAAGCTCACATAGCCTATATTCCAAGTGGACATATAGTGGGATTAAGCAAGTTGCCGCGTGTAGTAGATGCATTCTCTCGTCGATTGCAAGTACAGGAAAGACTTACCACAGAAATACGCGATTGCATTCAAGAAACATTGAAACCCAAAGGTGTTGCAGTTGTAATAGAATGTTCGCACCTTTGCATGCAAATGAGAGGTATTCAAAAGCAAAATTCAATTACTACAACATCCGCTTTTACCGGTGAATTTTTGTTGGATACAACTCGTTCGGAGTTTATGAAATTAATAACCTCAAACTTAAAATAAACAATTAAAATCAATAAAAAATGGAAAACAACAATTGGAATATTTCCCAAACAGGCGGCACACAAACTCAATCTAACGTAAAAACATTTATGGCGAATGTTTTTTCTTGGATGTTTGCTGGTCTTGCAATCACTACAATTGCCGCTTATTATTTTGCTAGTGACATGTCACTAATGAGTACATTGGTTGGTGAACGAGGATTAACCATACTAGGGTATGTGGTAATGTTTGCTCCGTTTATTTTCGTTTTATTAATGGGGGCAGGTTTAAATCGTTTTTCGTATTCGGTAATTCTTACCTTATTCATTGCCTTTGCAACAATTATGGGAATAAGTTTAAGCTTTGTATTACTCGCTTATACTGCATCATCCATCTATACCACATTTGCTTCAGCTTCTGTTATGTTTGGCGTGATGGCTGTTATGGGTTACACTACCTCAACTGATCTTACCAAGTTGGGCAACATTTTAATGATGGCTTTAATCGGAATGATCGTAGCAAGTTTAATTAACTTCTTTATGCAATCGAGCACCATGAGCTATATTATTAGTTTTATTGGAGTAATTGTATTTACCGGACTTACAGCTTACGATGTACAAAAATTAAAACGCATAGGTGAGGGAGTTGAATACGGATCTGAGTCGACTAAAAAACTGGTTATCATGGGTGCCTTAAGTTTGTACCTCGATTTTATTAATTTGTTTTTGTCGCTTTTACGTTTATTTGGCGATCGAAAGTAATTCGTTAGTGATGTTTAAAAGGGCTGAATTTGCAACAATTTCAGCCCTTTTTTTATTCTCAGTTGTAAATAAATTTGGTGCTAAGAATTTGGAAATTGATTACATTAATTCTACTCTTTAAAAAACTGCTTTATGGAAAAAATTGCGCTTGATAAGAAACTAAAAATTGAAATATGGTCAGATGTAATGTGCCCATTTTGTTATTTAGGAAAACGTAAGTTGGAACAGGCCATTGCTGATTTTACGGCTAAAGATTTAGTTGAAATTGATTGGAAAAGTTATCAATTAAACCCTGAACTAAGAACCGAAGAAGGTAAAAATATCCACACTTATTTGAGCGAAATTAAAGGGATTTCGCTCGAAAGAGCCAAGCAGTTGAATGAACATGTAACGAATATGGCAAAGCAAGTAGGACTAAATTATAATATGGATAAAGCGGTTGTCGCCAATTCTTTTGATGCACATCGATTATCGCTTTTTGCTAAAAGCAAGGGCAAGCAAAATGAACTTGTCGAATTATTGTTTAGAGCCTATTTTACTGATGGAAAGAATACAGCCGATCATGCTAACTTAGTTGAATTAGGGAAATCCATTGGGTTGGACGAAATTGAAATGAAAGAATTTTTGAGTAGTAATGATTTATCTGAACAAGTAAAGCAAGAGTGCAATGAAGCGGTTGAGCTTGGTGTAACCGGGGTTCCATTCTTTGTTTTCAATCGAACTTATGCCGTTTCAGGAGCGCAAGAAGTTGCAGTGTTTAAACAGGTTTTAACGAAACTGATGGAGACAGTAGATTCTTCGAATTGAGCAGAAAACTTGTAAAAGCTAAAAGACAAACAATTTTAGGGAAGTATTAAGTAGTATTCGAATTGCTGTTATTTTATAAATTAACAAGTAAAAAATTCTTTTCAATTTTTTTGCTTTGCTGATTTCAAAAAGTAAATTCGCCGGTATAATTATACAAGCAATTTAGGTTAGAGTTTATTTTTTGAGAACTTTATCCTTCAAGCATTACTTGATTTTACTTTTTAATCTAAACCTTATTTTTCTATGAAAGCATACGTTTTTCCGGGTCAAGGGTCTCAGTTTATTGGAATGGGAAAGGAAATTTATGAAAGTTCGAAACAAGCAAAGGAACTTTTTGAAAAAGCAAACGACCTGCTGGGTTTCCGAATTACTGATACTATGTTTTCGGGTACCGATGAAGAGTTAAAACAAACAAAGGTTACACAACCTGCGATTTTTTTGCATTCCGTTATTCTAGCTAATAGCTTAGGCGATAGCTTTAAACCTGACATGGTTGCCGGTCATTCACTTGGCGAATTCTCAGCTTTGGTAGCCAATCGAGTATTGACTTTTGAGGATGCCTTATTGCTGGTGTCAAAACGGGCAATGGCTATGCAAAAGGCTTGTGAAATAAGGCCTTCCACGATGGCTGCAATTTTGAATTTAGAAGATAAGGTGGTTGAAGAAGTGTGTGCATCTATTGAAAACGAAGTAGTGGTTGCGGCCAATTATAATTGTCCGGGCCAACTGGTTATTTCAGGCAGCATTGAAGGGGTAAATTTAGCCTGCGAAAAATTGAAAGCTGCAGGCGCAAAACGCACACTTGTATTGCCGGTGGGAGGTGCATTTCACTCCCCATTAATGCAACCAGCTCAGCAAGAGCTAGAAATTGCGATTCAACAAACTGTTTTCAATCAAGGTATTTGTCCAATTTATCAGAATGTTACAGCAAAGGCTGTTTCGGATCCTCAAGAAATTAAGAAGAACCTGCTAATACAGCTTACTGCTCCGGTGCGCTGGACCCAAACAATGGTAAATATGATTGCAGATGGAGCTACTACCTTTATTGAAGTTGGGCCGGGTAAAGTGCTACAAGGATTGGTGAAGAAAGTGAACAAGGATATTGAAACCCTAAGCGCCTAAATATTTTTACAATTTATTTCGTGTTTAATTACCCGAAACCCTAAGTTTGAAGGGGCTTTCATAATTGCTAGTTAAAAATACTTGTGGCTAGCACTGATATATCCTTTTGTAACATGAATAATTTTCTTATTTTAGTCTCATTGATATTGGTTTTCAACGCATAAAATTCTGGAATGATAACCTTTTTTTAAATATTTCGTATACCAAGCAGGTAGTAGAAGTTGTATTTTCTTTAACCGCTAAATCACTAATTTGTCATGTATA
>DGQS01000205.1 GCA_002389785.1 Bacteroidetes bacterium UBA4408 | reverse complement strand
TCATGCTTTATCGGGAAAAAAATATGGCAACAAAGCTGCTAGTTGGATAGCATTAGGCATAACAATTTCATTTTTAACCGCCTTTGTTTATGCTTTTAAAATTTCGGTAAATGCCTGGTTTAATTTTAAGGATATTGCTCATGTGATAATGGCTATAAGCATAATCTTTATTTCTATTGGAGTTGGAAAATTTAACTCTGAAGTTACATTTCAAGAATCAAAATCAGGCACTTAATCATTTTACATGTTAAAAACAAAACGAAGATTAGCTTGCTCATACCTATTACTTTTATGTATTAGTATATGTTTTTCATGTGCTACACAACACCGAAAAGATACTTCAAAAGAAAAACCTTTGTGGATGCCAATGTCGCATTCTGAGTTAAAACAAAGCAAAGATTCTTTACCTTCTAAATTTGTATTATTTAAATTAAACGAAGATGAATTAAGAAAACGCTTGGTTCTCGACTCTACTAAACTAAAATCCATTATCGATTTCCCCAAGCCTGATTCAAGCTTTTCGAAGTTCAGTGTGATTGAAGTGCAAGTGATGTCACCTGCATTGGCAGCAAAATATCCGGCATTTAAAACATACGAAGGAATAGAACTTTCAAATCCCGCTAACAGAATTCGCATGGATTTAAATGACAAAAATTTTCATGGTTATTTTATGACCGAACAGGGAGAGTATTTTATTGCCCCAGTTGATGGCCCTGATAAAAATTTATACATGGTTTTTAAGAAGGAAAATGCTCCTTTTCAAAAACTACCATTCGAAAACATGCATCGCTAAATATTCAGCAATTTCATTTTGTATATTTGCGTTATAAACACGTCTAATTCTTCTTCAGCTTATGAACTTTTCCTCCCTTTTTAATCTTAAAAAATCTTGGATGCTAGCCAGTTGTATCTTACTTAATGTTACGCTTTCGGTTGCAACTTCTAGTAGTGAAATGTGGACGAATGCTTCACATTCAGAATTTAATTTAACAAACGAGCGAACAGTATTTCCACTAAAATACCGTGCACTTCATTTAGCGATTCATGATATGCGAAGTATTCTTTCGACAGCTCCAAAAGAAATTATTGGAAGTAGGATTCAAGGACTAGAATTGGCACTTCCCTTTCCTGATGGCAGTTTCAAACGATTTTTGGTGCTCGAAACTGAAGTGATGCATCCACTGTTACAGGCAAAATATCCGCTCTTAAGAACTTATGTTGCGCAAGGTATTGATGATGAAAATTCATGGGCACGGATAGACATTGGCTATCTTGGATTTCATGCGATGATTGCTACACCAGAAGGATGGGTATTTATTGACCCGGTTAATAATACCGAGATTGAAAATTACATCTGTTACAATAAATCGGATATGCCCCAAGCTTATGACAGGCATTGCGAATTTGAAGAAGACAAACAACGTGAAGAAATAATACAGTTGGAGATTTCAAAAAACAAAGCTTTAAAGCCCTTAAAACTTCACGATACCGGGGATGAACTACGTACCTATAGATTGGCAATGGCCTGTACCGGAGAATATGCTGCAACTAAAGGTGGAACAGTACCGGGTGCTCTTTCAGGAATTGTAACATCGGTGAATCGTGTAAATGGAATTTATGAAACTGAAGTCGCCGTAAGAATGGTGTTAATTGCAAATACCGATACTTTAATTTTTTTAAACTCATCATCTGATCCTTATACAAACAATAATGGAGGAGCGATGCTCGCTCAAAATCAAACAACTATCAATGCGCGAATTGGTGTTGCCAATTACGACTTTGGACATGTATTTAGTACAGGTGGCGGTGGAATTGCAGGATTGGGAGTTATTTGCGACAATTCATTAAAAGCTAACGGAGTTACAGGATTGCCTAATCCGGTTGGAGATGCATTTGATGTTGATTATGTATCGCATGAAATGGGGCACCAATTTAGCGGAAACCACAGTTTCAATAGCAATTCACAAGGTTCATGTTCAGGCAATGCATCCATGGGACATAATTTTGAACCCGGAAGTGGAACTACCATTATGGGTTATGCAGGTATTTGTTTTTCGCACGACATTCAGGCGCATAGTGATGCGCTTTTTCATGTTGGCTCTTACGAGGAAATTTTTAATTATACCATTTTTGCGTTTGGAAATTCTTGCGCTGCTACAACCAATACAGGAAACAGCGCACCTGTAATTAATCCTGTAACCGATTATGTTATACCATTTAAAACGCCCTTTATGTTGACCGGATCAGCATTTGATCCCGATGGAGATCCTGTCACCTATTTATGGGAAGAATATGACTCAGGACCTTTTGGAGCTCCCAACAATCCTACACTGAATGCAGCCATTTTTAGAGATTTTACACCCAGCACCGATTCAACAAGAACTTTCCCCAAGTTAACTAGCATTATCAATAATACCAGTTTATTAGGAGAGCTTTTACCAACCTATGCAAGAGTTTTGCACTTTAAGTTTACTGCTCGCGATAATCGTATAGGCGGTGGTGGAGTTTCGAATAGCTTTACTCCAGCAGCAATAACTGTTATTAATACAACTAATCCATTTAAAGTAAACGCTCCTAATACGGGAACAGAAGTGTGGAACTTTGGTAGTACCGCGCAAGTTACCTGGGATGTAAGTTCAACAGACGTAGCTCCTATTAATTGTAGCAATGTTGCTATATTGCTTTCAGTTGACGGAGGATTCACTTTTCCACATGTACTTATCGCAAGTACTCCCAATGATGGAAGTGAAACCATCGTTGTTCCATCGTTAGGAAGCAGCACCATTTCACAAGCACGTGTAAAAGTTCAATCTGTTGGAAATATTTTCTTTGATATGAGTAATGCCAATTTTACAATTGGACCAACCGGTGTAGCGGCAAATGAACTCACCGACAGTGCTGTAAATTTATTTCCTAATCCTACTACTTCATCCAGCACGTTAGATCTAACTTCCAATTATTATGGAGCAATCACTGTTCGCTTAGTTGACTATACCGGTAGAATTCTAAGCACCAAGCTTATTACTAAGGAAAGCAAACAAGTTCAACTTGATTTACAAGTTTCCGATTTGAGCAGAGGAATGTACTTTGTGGAATTACAATCTGAAAACAACAAAGTTGTTAAAAGGTTAATCAAATATTAATAGATATCGAACCAAGAATGATAGCTATTGATAAAACGCTTGTTTCGGATGATTTATTGGATCGCAAATTTGTGTGCGATTTAGTTGCTTGCAAAGGTGAATGTTGTGTTGCCGGTGATTCAGGCGCCCCCTTAGAACCTGAAGAAGAGGCAATACTAAAGTCAATTTTACCGGAAGTAATTCCTTACATGAACAAAGAAGGAATTAAGGAAATTAAGAAATCGGGCGTAGCCTTAATTGATAGCGACGGCGATTTAGTAACACCTTTGGTAGATGGAGTTAAGCATTGTGCTTTTGTAATTTTTGAAGATAGCATTGCTAAGTGTGCTATTGAAAAAGCCTACTATGACGGTAAAATAAAATTTAAAAAACCTGTTTCCTGTCATTTATATCCGGTGCGCATAACCAAGTACAAAGAATTTGACGCCGTTAATTATCAAGAGTGGGATGTATGTAAACCCGCATGTTCGTGTGGTGAAAAATTAGGTGTACCGGTGTATAAATTTTTAAAAGAGCCCTTGATTCGAAAATATGGTAAAGTGTGGTATAAACAATTGGAGTTAGTGGCAGAAGAAAAAAAATCATCACTTACAAAAAAAGTGTAATCAATTTGTTTTGGATTTAATATGTCTACAAAAAATAAAGTTCAGTTAGTAATTTTAGGAGTGCTTTTGTTATTGTCGGTTAGCTCTTTGGTTTTCTTTATGAATTCCAACACTGCTCAATGTTACAATGCTCCCCGCATGCTTGGTAAAGTTGTAACAACAGAGCAAATGGTGAGCAAGGATGCTTATTTTTACATCACTAAATCGCACTTAAGCTGTGCACATTTCACCATCGCCATTTCCGAAAAACTATTTAATACGATGCTGAGTGGTGTTACCAACTCTAAGACTAATTCCCATTCATTAATGAACCACACTTTTAGATTTTACTGTTTTAGTTTTACACCATTTGTTACTAAGTGCTTTAAATACACCTTGTAATTTTCCTTGTGAATAAGCTAACTATTGAACTCAAAAAATTTTATTTTGTCATCAAATTTAAACTAAGCGGCATCTTTTTATTGCTGGCCTTTTTGAACTCGTCCTTCGCGCAAATTAGCATTCGAGTTGTTTCATTACCGGAAAATACTCCTGCCAATGGTAACCTGTATATTTCAGGTAATTTTAATAATTGGTTGGCAAACGATTCAAACTATCGTTTACAAAAAGAAGCGTATGGTAACTATTCCATACAATTGCCTTTGCGCAATAAACCTTATGAATTTAAATTTACATTAGGGAGTTGGGAATGCTCTGAAATGTCAGCAAATGGAGCTGATTTCAACAAGCGAAATTTAGTTGCTTTGCATGATACCACTGTCGATTACAAAATAGAAAGATGGAATTCAACCACTTGTATTGCTTCATCAAAAAAAGAAAAATCCTATTTTGTTTTTAGTGATAACTTTCCAATGAATGAGCAAAAAAAGACGCGAAGAATTTGGTTGTACTTACCACCGGATTATTACCAACAGCCGACTAAAAGGTATCCGGTAATTTACATGCACGATGGACAAAATTTATTTTGCGACAGTACAGCTAAAAATGGAGAATGGGAAGTGGATGAAACCTTGAATGCCTTATTTGAAAAAGGCGACAAGGGAGTAATTGTGGTTGGAATTGACAATGATGTTACAGAACGCTACGATGAATATTTGCCCTGGCAAAATAAAGAATTGGGGGGTGGTAAAACCGACGAATATTTAACATTCATTACGAAGCGCTTAAAGCCAACTATTGACTTACTATATCGAACACAATCCGACAGATTACACACAGCCATGATGGGAAGTAGTTTAGGAGCCTTGACCACTTTGTATGCAGCCCTAAAAAATGACAGTATCTTTTCAAAATTTGGAATTTTATCTCCCGTACTTTGGATTGCTGATTCTATTTATAGCTTGCCTCGAAAAACTTTGCATACACGAAGTTCAAAACTCTACTTATTAAGTGGAGTTCTAGAAAGTTCAAGTCAAGTGCAGGAAACATACAACATGCGCGACTCTCTCTTAAAAAATGGATTTAACAGATTTGAATTGCAATGCGAAATAAAAAATGATGGCACCCACAGTGAATGGTTTTGGAAGCGCGAATTTGCAGAAGCATATCGCTGGTTATTTGCGAACCAACCTGCTGAAGAAATTGTAAAAACTGTATCTCCGGTTGAAATCGATT